>JBKOXY010000400.1:0-1538 GCA_046725125.1 Pseudomonadota bacterium
TCGCGGACCTCCATGCGATTGGCGTTGATGGTCCACGTCGCCGTCTTCACCTCGACCGGCTTGTCCGAGACGATATGGCTGCCGCGAACGTCCACGACTGCCTCGTTGAGGAATGCCTGATAGCCGCTCGAAGACGTCACCACGATGTTCTGGGTCAGCGTGAGCTTCTCCGTCTTGGTGTTGTACAGTCCATCCTTCGCGGCCATTTCGAAGGTGACTTTGTCCCTCATCTCCATGGTCGCGCGAATGCCGTGCAACTCGAGCATGTCCGGTTTGGTGACGTCCTGGGCAGCGGCCTGGGCGACCATGTCGTAGTGGCGATTGTCGCGGGTGATGCCGGCGAGGCGGGGCTGGTTCATCTTGATCTTGGTGCCGGAAACCACCAGCGAGCCGATGTCGACGGGCATGCCCGAGAGCACGCGCAACGGCTTGAGCAGGACCGTGAACGCCACTCCCGAGACCAAGACGACAACCGCGGTCAGCGGCACCGCGACCCGCAGGATGCGCACGTGCCGGCTGTGGCGGACGGCGGCGCGGAAGGCCCGATCCCTATCGGCGCGACCAAACGGCGCAACGATGCGCGGCCCTCCTGGGGTAACCTCGGATACAGCCGTGAAAGAGTTCATCCCCGAGCCCCATCCGCCCAAGAGAGAATCAGGCGGCCCCACTCGATATTAGCCTCTTCTGGCCCCCTATGGTCGCTCCCAAATATGGCCCGGGCGCGGCACGGCTGCTTAAGACCAGGGTAGAAGGCCCGGCCGGAAAAGCGGGCTTATTGAAGGAGATAGCGCGGATAAGTTACCCAATCCATACGATTCCACGGCGCCGGAAAATCTAGGAATGGGCAAAGATGTCCTCGGCGGCCCAGCCGGCGAGGTCGAGCCGTACCCGGTCCGGCAGGAAGCGAAAACAGGCCGCCGCGAGGTCCGCGCGCCCCTCGCGCACCAGGATGGCGTCGAGCCTCTCCTTGAGCGCGTGCAGGTGCAGCACATCAGACGCCGCGTAGGCGAGTTGCGCGTCGGTCAGCGCCTCGGCGCCCCAATCGGAAAGCTGTTGCTGCTTCGACAGGTCGACGCCCAGCACTTCGCGCACGAGGTCCTTGAGGCCGTGCTTGTCGGTGTAGGTGCGCGCGATCCGCGAGGCGATCTTGGTGCAATAGACCGGGGACGGCATGACCCCCAAACGCCGCTGCAGCACCCCGAGATCGAAACGAGCGAAATGAAAGATCTTGAGGATCGTCCCGTCGGCGAGAAGTTTGGTCAGATTCGGCGCGGCGCTCGCGCCTGCCGGAATCTGCACCACGTCGGCGGAGCCGTCGCCCGGCGACAGTTGCACCACGCACAGCCGATCACGGATCGGATCGAGCCCCATGGTTTCGGTGTCGACCGCCACCGCGCCGCCGCGGTAGTGCGAGAGGTCGGGCAGATCGCCGCGATGCAAGCGGACAGTCATGACGGCTCACGGACCGGCGATGCCGCAAATCTGGTGCCCAGGAGAGGACTCGAACCTCCACGCCTCGCGGCGCTAGTACCTGAAAC
>JBKOXY010000468.1:0-4268 GCA_046725125.1 Pseudomonadota bacterium
GTCACTGACCTAAGCCAAATATCTGTGCACGATCAATCGGCAGGAGCCCCGCACTGCGACCCTCGCGCCGTATGTGGGAACCGGCAACTTGCGGCGGTAGAGCCCGCCGCCGATTTTCGAGCGCCGTCTAGGCAGGCGGCGGTTCAGCGGTTAACAACCACGCCATGAGCGTCGAAAATCCAAAAATCCACGCCATCTACCGCTATCCGGTCAAGGGGCTTTCGCCTGAGCCGCTCGAGCGCACGGAGCTTGCGCTCCACGAAACCCTGCCGGGCGATCGCCTCTACGCCATCGAGAACGGGCCGTCCGGCTTCGACCCCGCCGCACCCCGCCATCAGCCCAAGCAGCGCTATCTGATGTTGATGCGCAACGAGCAGCTGGCCCGGCTGCGCACCCGCTTCGACCAGGCAAGCCACACGCTCGTCGTCGAAGCGCAAGGCCGTGAGGCCGCGCGCGGCGACCTGCGCACGCCCGAAGGCCGCGCGGCGATCGAACGATTCTTCGCGGTCTTCTGCGCCGACGAATTGCGGGGGGCGCCGAAAGTGCTGCACGCCCCCGGCTTCAGCTTCTCCGACGTCGCGCGCAAGGTGGTCTCGATCATCAACCTCGCCTCGGTCGCCGCGGTCGAAGGCGCGGTCGGCAGACCCGTCCATCCGCTGCGCTTTCGCGGCAATGTCTACGTGACGGGCTGGCCGGCGTGGCACGAGTTTGATCTCGTCGGGCAGGAGATAGAGGTCGGCAAGCGCGCGCGGCTCAAGATCATCAAGCCCATCGTGCGCTGTGCGGCAACCAACGTCGATCCCGATACCGGCATGCGCGATCTGTCGATCCCGGAGACGCTGCTGCGAAGCTTCGGCCACGCCGATTGCGGGGTCTACGGCGAGGTGGTGGAGGCCGGGGACATTGCGCGCGGGGACGACCTCGGCAGCTGAGCCTGCGGATACGCGTCGACGCCAGAAGCAAGCCCGCGCGCCGATCAATGCACAACGGTTTAGCGCGCTGCTCGCGTCGAGGGCGCAGCGCCGTTCGTTCCGTTCGTCCCTCGCCGGCTGAGCAGGAACACGCCCTGCTCGCCGAGCAGATTCCACGTCCACCACGGCGTGTTGAAGCGCAACGCCCGCCCCCAGGCGTCAAGCGCCACCGATTTTTCCATCCTCGCGCCCACCACGTGGCAGAGTTGGCGGAAATCCTTGATGGTGCAGAAGTGGATGTTGGGCGAGTCCCACCACGCATAAGGCAGGTTGTCGGTGCGCGGCATGCGCCCGCCCAGCAGGATCTGCAGGCGGATTTTCCAGTGGCCGAAGTTCGGAAACGACACGATGCCGTGGCGGCCGATGCGCAGCATGTGCTCGAGCACGATACGCGGCTGGCGGGTCGCCTGCAGCGTCTGCGACAGCACCACATAGTCGAAGGCGTCGTCGGGATAATCGGCGAGGTCGGTGTCGGCGTCGCCCTGGATCACGGCGAGGCCCTTGGCCACGCATTCGTTGACCCCCTCGCGCGACAGCTCGATGCCGCGCCCGTCGACGCCCCGCGTCTCGGCGAGCAACCGCAGCAGTTCGCCGTCGCCGCAGCCGACGTCGAGCACCTTGGCACCGGGCGCGACCATGTCGACGACCGCCAGCAAGTCGACGCGTGCACCTCCGGGCGTGCGCGCCGCCTCTGCCATCGTGAGATCCCGCTTGAGGCGCATCAGCATGGTCATCCCCGCGCGGGTGGAAGGCCGCGCGCCTTGGCGGCACCTTCGAGGAACCCGCGCACGATCGCGAACAGCTCCGGCTCCTCGAGCAGGAAGGCATCGTGACCCTTGTCCGTCACGATCTCGGCAAACGAAACACGCGCGCCGCCGGCATTGAGCGCGTGCACGATGGCGCGCGAGTCCGACGTGGGAAAGAGCCAGTCCGACGTGAAGGAGATCACGCAAAACCGCGTCGGCGTGTCCTTGAACGCGTGTGCGAGCACGCCGTCGTAATCCGCCGCGAGGTCGAAATAGTCCATCGCGCGGGTGAGATAGAGATAGGAATTGGCGTCAAAGCGCTCGACGAAACTGCTGCCCTGGTGGCGCAGATAGCTCTCCACCTGGAAGTCGGCGTCGAAGGAAAACGTGGGATTGTCGCGGTCCTGGAACCGGCGACCGAACTTGCGGTGTAAGGCCGCATCGGACAGATACGTGATGTGGTTGCCCATGCGCGCGACGGCGAGCCCGCGCTGCGGATTGGTGCCTTCGGCGAAATAGCGTCCGTGCTGCCACTCCGGGTCGGCCATCACCGCCTGCCGGCCGACCTCATGGAAGGCGATGTTCTGAGCCGAATGGCGGGTCGAGGTCGCAATCGGAAGCGCCGAGAACACCCGCCGCGGATAGCTCGCGCACCATTGCAGCACCTGCATGCCGCCCATCGAGCCGCCGGCCATGGAGAACAGCGAGGCGATCCCGAGGTGGTCCAGCAGCATGGCCTGCGCGCGCACCATGTCGCGAATGGTGATGACGGGGAAGTCGAGACCCCAGGGCTTGCCGGTCTTCGGATTGGTGGAAGCCGGTCCCGTAGTGCCCATGCAGGCGCCGAGCACGTTCGGGCAAATGACGAAATAGCGCTCGGTGTCGATCGGCCGGCCAGGGCCGACCATGGTTTCCCACCAGCCCGGCTTCTGCGTCACCGGATGGAGGTTGGCGACGTGCTGGTCGCCGGTCAGGGCGTGGCAGATCAGCACCGCGTTGCTGCGCTCGGCATTGAGCGCGCCATAGGTCTGGTAACCAATCTGGAATGGAGCAAGGTCGATGCCGGCGTCGAGCGGTAGCGGCTTATCCATGCCGAACCGGACGACGAGCGAATGGGGATTGTCGGCCTCGCGCGCGCGGTCGGCGGGCTGAAGTGCGACGCTGAAATCGGCCTCGACCATGGTTACAATCCGGCCGGCGAAGCGGAATAGCCGCCGATCTATGCGAGCGGCCTGACGTTAGGCCGCCGCGAGCGGCTTAGATAGGCCGCGCGACGCCCGTGTCAATGTTTTCTTTGCTTTAACCCGTTGCCCCACCTATCAATGCCGCGCCCGTGACGGGTTCGTCGCTGGTGCAAGTAAGCGGCAAAGACGTGCCTATGGTGAAACCGTCCCGATCCGAAACACCGTCGCTCGCCGATCTGCGGCGCGAAATCGACCGCATCGACGAGGCGATGCACGGCCTGTTGATGGAACGTGGCGAGATCATCGATCGTCTCATTGCCGCCAAGCAGACGCAGGAAACAGGCTCCGCATTCCGCCCGGCGCGCGAGGCGGAGATGATGCGACGGCTGGTCGACCGCCACAAAGGAATCCTGCCGCTCGACACCGTCGAGAGTATCTGGCGGGTCATTATCTCAACCTTCACCTATGTGCAGGCGCCGTTCTCGGTACACGCCGACCTGTCGGCCGGCGACGCGGCGATGCGCGATTCCGCTCGCTTCCATTTCGGCTTCACGGTGCCGTTCGTGCCGCATATGGGCGCTGCAAGCGTGGTGGCTGCGGTCTCCGACTCCAAGGGAGATCTCGGACTGGTGCCGGCCTTCAGCATGGCCGGCGCCGGCGCCTGGTGGAGCGCGCTCGAGTTCGATTCGGCGCCGAAGATCATCGCCCGGCTGCCGTTCGTCGAGCGCGCGGACCATCCTGCCGGCGTGCCGGCATTCGTCGTTTCGCGTGCCGCGGCCGACGCCATGGTCAAGGAGGTGGAAGTGTGGAGCGTGCGGGTCGCCGGCTGGAGCACGGCGGCGACGCAGGCGGTCGGCCCCCTCGCCGAGGTGATCGCCGCGCCCGATCGTGCCTTCGACGGCGCGGCGCTGCTCATATCGGTGCCGAAGCGTGGCAGCATCGATCGAGTGACCGACATGCTGGTCAAGGCCGGCGCCTCGGTGCGCGCATCGGCCCTCGTCGGAAGCCACGCAACCCGCTATAGGGTCTTCGCCGAAGGCGCGCGGCCGCTCCCCACCGGCCGGTGACTCCCGGAGTGTGAAATGTCCGTCCTGCAACGTCCGCAACCGCGTCCCGGCGTACTCGCGATCGATCCCTACGTGCCCGGTAAGAGCAAGGCACCCGGCGTCGCCCGGGTGTTCAAGCTGTCGTCGAACGAGACGCCGCTCGGGCCGAGCCCAAAGGCGATCGCCGCCTATCACGCGGTCGGTGAACACCTGGAGGACTACCCCGACGGCGACTCGACCGCGCTGCGCGAGGCGATCGGGCGCGCGTTCGGCCTCGATCCCAGCCGCATCGTCTGCGGCGCGGGCTCCGACGACCTCTTG
>JBKOXY010000018.1:0-5697 GCA_046725125.1 Pseudomonadota bacterium
CCGAACAGCACCTCGACCAGGCTGAGATAGGCGAGATTGCGGTCGAGCGCCGCGGTCGGACGCTTGCCGGTTTCCTGGATCGGATGCATCGGGAACTCGAAGGCGATGCCGCCGGCGTCGCGGATGCCTTCGCGCACGCGCTCGGCGAGCTCGCGATGATGGCGATTGCAGGGGGAGAGGTCGGACCCGCTCTGGGCGATGCCCACGATCGGCTTGCCGGACGTGAGCTCTTGCTTGGTCAGCCCGTAATTGAGGTAACGCTCGAGATAAAGCGCGGTCATGCCCGGATTGTCGGGATTGTCGAACCACAATTGCGAGCGTAGGCGCCGCTTTCCATTGCTCGGCATGGGAGAGCCTCCGAAGTTCCATGTCCCGCGGATTTATATAGGACGATCGGACCCGCGCGTCTCAGGCGCTAAAGCCGTCATGAGACGTGAGCGCGACGCTCATCCCGCCGCCAGCGTGTCATACGCTCCGGCTTTGCGCAGCGCATCGACGATGCGGTCGGGCGTCAACGGCATCTCGGCAAAGCGCACGCCGAAGGGCGAGAGCGCGTCCTCGACCGCGGAGATGATGGCGGCCGGCGCCGGGATGGTACCGCCCTCGCCGGCGCCCTTGACGCCGAGCGGATTGAGCGGGTTCGGCGTCTCCACGTGCTCGATGTCGCACGGAGGCACGTCGAGCGCCGCCGGCAAGAGGTAGTCCTGAAAGGTGGTCGTCAGCGGCTGCGCGTCGCGATCGTACTTCATCCACTCGAACAGCGCGTTGCCGATGCCATGGGCGACGCCGCCCTGCACTTGGCCGTCGACGATCAGCGGATTGATGATATTTCCGCTGTCGTGGGCGACCGTGTAACGCAGGAGCTTCACGCCGCCGGTCAAAGGATCGACCTCGACCTCCGCCACGTGCGTCCCGTTGCAGTACGACGCTTGCGGCGGGGTGAAATAGGCCGTGTGCTCGAGGCCGGGCGCTTGGCCGGCGGCAAAGGAAAAGCCCGGCATGCCCTGCGCGGCGCGTGCAAGCTCCCCGAGCGCGATCGACGGCTTGTTGCCGCGGCGTGCGACGGCGCGGCCATCCTCCACGTCGATCTCGCTCTCGGGCACGCCGAGCACACGGGCGGCGAGTGCGACGATCTGCTTGCGCACGCTTGCGCCCGCGATCAGCGCGGAAGAGCCGGCGTTGATCGCTTGCCGGCTGGCGAAGGCGCCAATCCCTTGCGAGATGGCGGCGGTATCGCCGGCGGTCATGACGATGTCCTCGATGCGGCAGCCCACCTGATCGGCCACGATCTGGGAGAGCGTCGTGCGCGTGCCTTGCCCTTGCGTGGTGGCACCGGTCGCCACCGCGACCTTGCCATTGGGAAGGACGCGCACGGTCACGCCCTCGAACGGCCCCAGCCCCGTGCCTTCCACGTAGTTGGCGATACCGATGCCGAGGTAGCGGGCTTCGGCGCGCGCCTTCGTCTGGCGCGCGCGAAAGCCATCGTAGTCGGAGAGGGCGAGCGCGCGCCGCTGACTTTTCGGAAAATCTCCGCTCGCATAGACGAGCGGCTTGCCATCGCGAAAAACCAGTCCGACGGAATAAGGCATCTGCTCGGGCGCGATCATGTTGCGTCGACGCAGCTCGGCGCGATCAAGCTTGAGCTCGCGCGCGACCCGGTCCATCAGCCGCTCCATGGCGAAGACCGCCTGCGGCCGGCCGGCGCCGCGCACGACCGTGGTCGGCACGCGGTTGGTGAGCACGACCGTCGCCTCGATGCGATAAGCCGGCACCACGTAAGGTCCCGGAAATGTCGTCGCTGCGATGTAGGGCACGATGATGCCCCAGGGCAAGAAGGCTCCGGTGTCGTGCAGCAGAGTGCCGGAGAGGCCGAGGATGTTTCCTTGGGCATCGACGGCGATGGCCACCTTCCAATGCTGATCGCGCTCCTGCGTCGCCGCGAGGAAATGCTCGCGCCGATCCTCCTGCCACGCCACCGGGCGGCCGAGCTTCATCGCGGCGGCCGGAATGACCGCTTCCTCGGCGTAGAACGGCGCCTTGGTGCCGAAGCCGCCGCCGACATGGGGCGCGATGACGCGGATCGCTTCGAGGTCGCGTTCGAACAGATCGGCAAGCGTGGCGCGGCAAAGGTGCGGGGTCTGCGTCGCCGACCATACCGTCAACATGTCGGAGCCGGCGTCGTAGCTCGCGAGCACGGCGCGGCCTTCGAGCGTCATGGCGCCGCCGCGATGGAGGCAAAGCTCCTCCTCGAACACGTGTGCCGCGCGCGCGAATGCCGCGTCGACCTCGCCGTAGCTCATGGCAACGACGGCGGCAATGTTGGTCGCGAGGTCGCTGTGGGCAGGAGGAGCACCGGCGCGCGCGGCATCGCGGCAGTCGCTGACCGCCGGCAAGACTTCGAAATCGACGTTGACCGCGGCGGCGGCGTCCTCCGCGAGATAGCGGTCGTCCGCGATCGCCACGGCGATGGTCTGGCCGACGTAGCAGACTTCGCGGCGTGCCAACGCGAGCTGCGTGCGCGGCGTCTTGATCGATGGATTGGGCACCAGCATCGGAATCTGGTCGCTCGCCATGCGCGGCGGCAGATCATCCGCGGACAGCACCGCATGGACGCCCGGCATCGCCCGCGCCGCCGACGCGTCGATCGAGCGGATTGCGGCGTGGGCGTGCGGGCTGCGCACGAAGCAAGCGTGCAGCGCGCCAGCGAGCCTGATGTCGTCGACGAAGCGCCCGCGTCCGATCAGCAGGGTTGGATCTTCGAGGCGCGCGACGCGGGCGCCGAAATGCTTCGCGCCCATGGTCGGATGCCCGGAACAGCGCAACGCGGCGGCTGACGATACACCGAAAGCATTGCATTGCAATCGTGACAAATCGTACGTTAGCGACGAAACAAGAAGGTCGCGACCATGCTCGACGTCGGCGCCGATGCGCGTCGGTCGGCACGAACGCCTGCCGCCGGACCGCCGCTCGATTTCCAATCACACCTCGCCACGCTCGAGGCGCAGGGACTGCTTGTGCGCGTTGATCGCCCGATCAACAAGGACACCGAGTTGCATCCGTTGGTGCGCTGGCAATTCCAGGGCGGACTGGCGGAGGATCAGCGGCGCGCGTTCTTGTTCACCAACGTCATCGACTCGTCGGGGCGTCGCTACGACATCCCGGTCGCGGTCGGCGCGCTCGCCGCTTCGCCGCGAATCTACGCGCTCGGCATGGGGCGCGCGGTCGAGGAGATCGAGGCGGCGTGGGTGCGCGCGATCGCCAACCCGATTCCGCCGCTCCTTGTCGGCGCAGCGCCATGCCAGGCGGTCGTGATCAAAGGCGAGGAGCTTCGCGGCGCCGGCAAGGGTTTGGCGCGCCTGCCGGTGCCGATCTCGACACCGGGTTTCGACGCCGCCCCCTATCTGACCGCGACGCTTTGCGTCACGCGCGATCCCGACACCGGCATCCAGAACGTGGGAACGTACCGCGCGGCCTTGAAGGCGACGGACAGGCTCGGCGTGCGCATGTCCTCGCGGATCGGCGGTGCCGGCGGCTACCTGCATTGGAAGAAGCACAACCGCCGCGGCGAGCCGATGCCGTGCGCCATCGTCGTGGGCTGCGCGCCGGTTGCGATGTTCACGGGCGGGATGAAGCTCGCCGTCGATTTGGACGAGATGGCGGTCGCGGGCGCGCTCGCCGGCGCGCCGATGCACATGGCGAAAGCCCTCAGCGTCGACCTCCACGTGCCGGCCGACGCGGAGATCGTGATCGAAGGACTGATCGATCCCGAGCTGCTCGAGCCGGAAGGTCCGTTCGGCGAAAGTCACGGTCACGTCGCGCTCGAGGACTTCAACATGTCCATGCGCGTGAGCGCGATCACGCACCGGCGGTCGCCGGTGTTTGCGTCCATCATCAGCCAGGTGACGCCGAGCGAATCGAGCGTGCTCAAGAAGGTGGCAATGGAGCCCTTGTTCCTCACGCACCTGCGGCAACAGCTCGCGATCAAGGGGGTTCGCCGCGTGGTCATGCACGAGCCGCTCTCCAACTTGCGCAAGGTGATCTTCGTGCAATTCGCGCACGGCACGCCGCGCAGCGAGATCTGGCGCGGCTTGCACGGTGCCGGGACGCTGCTCGCCGATTGCGGGAAAATCTGCATTGCGCTGAGCGAAGACATCGACCCGACCAACACCGACGCGGTGTTCTGGTCGCTCGCCTACCGCTCGAACCCGATCGAGGATGTGCATATTGCTCCCCACCGCTCCGCCGGGCACGGGCCGAAATCCCGACCGCGTGAAGAAGACTCAGGGCTGCTCATCGACGCGACGCTGAAACATTCGGCGCCGCCGCTCGCTTTGCCGGCGCGCGAATTCATGGAGCGGGCGCGCGCGATCTGGCAGGAGCTGCAACTTCCTGCGCTTACCCCGCAGCCGCCATGGCACGGCTATTCGCTCGGCGATTGGTCGCAGAGCTGGGACGTCTATGCGGAGCGCGCCGTTGCCGGCAAATGGCAGGAAAGCGGCGAGGAAACTTTCGCGCGCCGACGCGCCGGCTTGATCCCGGAGACTCCGGTGCGCGAGGTCGAGGGGAAAAAAGATTGATGCCCGCTCGTCACACCACCACGGTCAGCCGCTTCGCCGCCCGCGTGACTCCGGTGTAGAGCCAGCGATCGCGGCTGTCCGGGAATGCGCGGGACTCGTCGAACAGCACCACGTCGTCCCATTGCGAGCCTTGCGCCTTGTGGACGGTCAAGACGTAGCCGAAATCGAACTCGTCATAGGGTTTGCGCGCCGGCCAGTCGAACGCTTCGATGGCGCCGGTGAAGCACTCCGGCCGAACCGACACCTTGATCATCCTGTCACCCAACTCTTCGTCGGGCTTGAGCCGCATCCGGATGATTTGCCGGCGCGCCTTCGGGCGTTCCTTCACCACCCAGAGGCCACCGTTGAACAAACCCTTGCGCCGGTTGTTGCGCAGGCAGACGAGCTTGTCGCCCGCCATCGGCAATGCATCGGCAAAACCGCGTCGCTCGCGCAGGCGCGCGTTGTAGGCGCGCCGCGTCGCGTTGCGGCCGACGAGAATCTGGTCGGCGCCGATCACGCGCGCGGGATCCAACGCGTCGCGCCGCACCACCTCGCTCGCGCCGTAGCGCCCCTGCGCCAGCGGATTGCCCGCCCGGATCGCCATCGACAGCCGCACGATCGGGTCGTCCTGCGCCTGCCGATGCACCTCCGTGAGCATGGCGTCGGGCTCGGCGTCGGTGAAAAAGCCGCCGCCTTGGATCGGCGGCAGTTGCGCGGGGTCGCCGAGCACCAACAGCGGCACGCCGAACGACATCAGGTCGCGCGCGAGCTCGGCATCGACCATCGAGCATTCGTCGATGACGATGAGCCTCGCCTTGGAGGCGGGCGCCTCGTCCCACAGCTCGAAGCTCGGCGTCTCCTCGCCGCTTTCGCGCGCCTTGTAGATCAGGCTGTGGATGGTGGCGGCGCCGTGGCAACCCTTGCTGCGCATCACGCACGCCGCCTTGCCGGTGAAGGCCGCAAACAGAACCTTGCCGTCGACGCCCTCGGCGAGGTGCTTGGCGAGCGTGGTCTTGCCGGTTCCGGCATAACCGAAGAGGCGAAAGATCGCCGCGCGCCCGCGCGCGGCTTTGAGCCAATTCGAAGCCGCCGTTAGGGCGGCATCTTGGTGCGGCGTGAAGATCGGCATCGGCGGCCA
>JBKOXY010000280.1:0-2676 GCA_046725125.1 Pseudomonadota bacterium
ACGCCATTCGACGCGTTCTGATGGCGCGGTTAATTTCAGCACGATTAGCATCACAATGGGAGTGATGAAAAGTGACATTATGAATGTGCCGAAAAATCCCATGCGGCGTTGGCTGCCGCAGAGCCCCGTGAGAATGCAGAACACGATGTATATTATAACAACGACCGCCACCGTCATTACGTCATGATCTCTGTCTCTACCTCTAGGGCCCCTGCCGGTCCCTACCGTCGTCGGTATGGATTAAAAGCCTATAGCGATCAAGGGCCGCTGGTCGCAGCACCCTTGCTCGATGCACTTCGCGTGGCCGAAGCGGAACCGGAGGATGGCGTTGCTGCCGAGCGGGCGGCAAACTTTTCTTTCTGGGCCTTGATGAACTCACGGTAATCGGGAGGATTGAAATCAAGCAGCGTTCCGCCCGAAGCAAAATGCTGGATGAAAACCTTGCCGATCACGTAGGTGGCTCCGGCGGAGAACACCGGCATCGTAACCGCGCCGATCGCCGTTCCCACTCCCGGAAAACTCTTCACGAGGCTGCCGACACCCACCGCGGTGGTCGTCGCGGTGCTCGCTGGGATCACCGCTCCCGCTAAGCTGGCTATAATCGATTTGCCTCGATTTTCGGAAAAAGGAACGCCGTAAATTTCGGAGAGACGGCGCAACATCTGGAGTTGAACTCCGCCAACCGCGGCAATGTCGACAAGGGGGATGGGGATGAGTCCGGCAGCTCCAGACCACAGCGAGAAACGATCGACCAATTTCGACGCGACTTCATCGCGCTCCTGGTCTGTCATTCCGGTCGTGTCAGAACCGGTCGTGCCCGGATCCTTACTTCCCGCCGTGCCAGCCCCAGTCGTTTCCTGTGCCATTGCGGATCCTTTCTCGTCACCTGACGCAGGGCCTGGCGCGCGATCAATTTGACTCAACCAAAGTTGATCAATGCGTGACCGCACACGCCGCCCACTGAGCAGTCTAGCACATAGCCCTCACGGGCACTAGGCGTTTGTGCTGCATTCCCAGATGCTTCCCGTAGTCCTACACACATGACAATGCGGGTTTCTACCTGTACAAATGGGCCTCTGCAGAAGCTCGAACACCCCCGCGCTACGGTTCAATTGCTCTGAACAGGGTCATCGTGTCGGTGTCTGATCTCAATCGCAGTTTTGGTAACAGGCTGCAAACGGACTGGGCGCGCGTTCAGAACAATAACATGCTCCGACTGTCAGCTGCCCAGCTTGGAATTTGGTTTGCTCAGCAGCTCAATCCATCTAGTCCCGCCTACAATATTGGTGAGTACATCGAGATCCACGGATCCGTGGATCCCATATTGTTTGAGCGAGCATTACGACAAGTTGTCGCCGAAACGGACGCACTGCGTGTGCAAATCATTGAACACGCTGGGGACCCACGGCAGCTCATTGGCCCTCCATCCTCTTGGTCGATGCCCATTATCGATGTCAGCGCCGAGCCTGACGCGCGCGCCGCTGCGGAATCATGGATGCAGGCTGATCTGGCACGGCCGATTGAGCCAACTCGCGGACCGCTGTTCGGATACGCTTTGTTCAAAGCGGCGGATAACCGGTTCTATTGGTATGCACGCTATCATCATGTCGTGATGGACGCTTTCGGCATGTGGCTGATCGCCCGCCGAGTAGCGAATGTTTATACGCAGCTCACGATTGGACGAACCACGCATGATGGTTCATTTGGTTCTCTGGCCGTCCTGCTGGAAGAGGACGCCGGCTATCGTGCGTCCGAACAGTTCGCGCAAGACCGGCGATATTGGATCGACTATTTGGCCGACCGGCCTGAACCGGTTACCCTCCGTGGCTGCGCGTCGAGCAACTCCCGCGGTTTCCTGCGCAATACCGCCTACCTGCCAAAACGGAGTGTGGACGATCTGCGCTCGATCGCACGCCGCACCGGCACAAGCGTGGCTCAGATCATAAGTGCGGCGACGGCGATCTTCTTGCATCGCCTCACGGGCGCAAAGGATTTGGTTTTCGGCCTCCCCGTCGCAGCCCGCAACGACGTGTTGAGACGCACTCCCGGCATGGTCTCGAATGTG
The DNA here is from genome assembly GCA_046725125.1 of Pseudomonadota bacterium. GTDB lineage: Bacteria > Pseudomonadota > Alphaproteobacteria > Rhizobiales > Xanthobacteraceae > VAZQ01. The sequence goes on from JBKOXY010000280.1 coordinate 2,066, forward strand.
CTGCCGCTGCGTGTGGCAGTTCGTCCTGACATGACGGTGTCAGAAGCTCTAGGCCAGACCTCTTGGCAGATGCGTCGAGTATTAAAGCACCAACGTTATCAAATTACAGACCTGCGCCGGGATGTTGGTGGAATCGCCAACGGCGAAACGCTGTTCGGGCTCAGTGTCAATATCATGAGGTTCAATTATGATTTTAGTTTTGCGGGCAATAACGCCGTCGCACATAATCTCTCACTCGGCCCGGTCGAGGACTTGTCGATCGCTGTTTACGACCGCACAGATGGTGGTCCGCTTCGAATCGACTTCGATGCCAATCCGACATTTCATACCGCGGCCGATCTTGCTGACCATCAGCAAAGATACTTGCGGCTGTTGACGGCTATTTGCGATCCCGACGTTTCGGTCGGTCGGCTGGAGATTCTATCGGCGGCGGAGCGGCGCGCGATCCTGCAAGAGTGGAACGCGACGGAGCGTGCGCTGCCGGGTGCGACGCTGCCGCAGCTGTTTGCGGCGCAGGCGGCCAAGACGCCGGACGCGGTTGCGGTTGTGTTTGCGGGTGAGCAGCTCAGCTATGGGGAGCTGGATGCGCGGGCCAACCAGCTTGCGCATCA
>JBKOXY010000124.1:0-7485 GCA_046725125.1 Pseudomonadota bacterium
GATCTCGGCCAGGTTTTGCGCCGAGCGCGCCTTGTTGAGCGCGGTGGCGGCCGAAATGAAATCGTTCTGCGCCTGCACCATGTCGGCGGCTTGGACCGTGAACAACGGCTGCCCGACGGTCACGGTATCGCCGGGCTTGACAAACAGCTTGAGGACCCGTCCGGCATAGGGGGAAAAGATCGGCGTCGAGCGGTCTTCGTCGACCGCGATCTTGCCTTCAGTCACGTGCTCGGACTGAAACACCCGCTGCTGCACCGGCTCGACCGTCAGGGTCGCCCATTGCGCGGGGGTTGGATAAAATACCCCCGTGACTTTCTTGGACTGGCCGGCCGCGTCCGGATCGCGCGCATCGCTGTTGGTGCGCGATTTGGCCACCCAAATGCCGGCCCCGACCGCGAACACCAAAATCAGGACGATGAGAACTTGCACGCGGGCAGGTAGCGCGCGCGCCCAGGATTGCGGGCGATCGAGATCGCTGGACACTGACTTCCAACCTCCGGGCGACGCCGTTGTCGGCTTATATCCGCCTTATATATTTGAGCGGCGTTCTTCCTACCACAAACATACGATGCCTGGGTGAACGGCGCTCGGGCGTCCAATACGTTTTGTCGGCGCCGTCGTGAAAGCGGTCGTTGCGCTACGGCAAACGGAAAAGCCTCTGACCCGGGTCATGGTTAAAGCGTTCCTTGGCCTTTACCCGTCTTGTTCATCCGTCCGGAATGATCCTTCCGCAACATCCGCCTCGACCCGACCCGCGCGGCGCAGGAGCGATGTTTCCGCGTCATAAGGCCCATATGAGCTTGTTGCTACCAGTTCGCAACTATGGCTTGCGCACTGTAAGGTCCGTGTAAGGTGATTGTGGTCCGGCCTGCCGCCCCGGCCTCGACTCAGCCGAAACATCTTCCCCCTCGCAATTGCACTATGCCTAACGCCAATACGCGAACGCCATTCCGCTGCCGGTCCCGGCCGAAGAGCGATAGAGCGGCTGATAATCGATGACCGTCATCTCGAGGCCGACCTCGTTCATGGCGCCGGCGACCGGAATCCAATTCTTCAACTCGGAGGTGCCAGAGCGGAAGTTGTAGGCCGGAATCGAGATCAGGGCGTCGGCGTCCTTGCGCTTCATCGCGTCGAGGAAGCCGCGGTCGAGGTCCTCATCCACCACGAAGTGGGACATCCCGCCCGAGCCGATGACAGCGACGCGCAGATCGGCATCCCAGGATGCGATCGCGTCAGCCAGCGCCTTGCCGAGCGAGAAGCAGCGCCGCACGCTCGGTTGGTTGGGTGGATAGAACGTGTTGATGAAAAACGGAACCGCGGGGACGAAATTGTCCTGCATGATGCGGCGATAGATGAAGCCATAAGCGTGCGGCAGTCCCGATATGTTGGATGAGGGGGATTGCGGCAGCCGCGCCGACGCCGCCACGTCGAACTCGCGCTGCATCAGCTTTTCGATCAAGTGGCGGCCGAGCTCCGGATGGCCCGGATAGGTTTGCGCGGTCTTGCCGTGATGGTTCGGCTCGGCGATCTCGATGCCGGGCGGCAACCGCTTCTTCTGCTCCTCCGAGAACGGGACGTTGTCGACGCTCTCGCCGAAGCACACCATGAAGGCGGGAATGTTGGCGTCCTCGAACACCTCCATCTGGTCGTTGCCGATGAGCACGGCGACGTCGGGCCGCGCCGCCTTAAACACCCGCGCCATTTCCGCCATGGCGCGCTGGCAGGCGTCGTAGCGCTTCTGCTTGGTGGGAAGCTCGATCTGCGCTTGCAGGTTTTCCTTGGCGCGCAGCTTCGCCAGCTCCTCAAACTTGAACGTCCCGTCGCGATAGGCCAGCGCCGAATTGCGTCGATCAGCCTCCACGCGCTGGTCCCACTGCTCCGGCGGGGTTGCCAACAACGGGCCGTGCGAGGCCCCCATGCCGAGAACGATCTTTGCCATGTCGACGCCTCACCTTGTTCCGCGCGCCGACCGCCCGTCATGATCGTCGCTCATGACCGGCCGCCCGCGAATTTGCGCTACGCCACCACGCGCGCGGCGAGCGAGTCTTGGCGCATGCCCGAGACCGCGGTATCGGGAAATGCTTCTTTCAGCCGAGGATAGACCTCGCGCGCAAAGGTTTTGATCCCACGCACCGTCTCGTCGTGCTCGAGAAACCCGGCCTGGCCCATGATCAGGAGATGCCCGAAGCCGCCGACGTGGTCGTACATCTGCTTGATCTGGTGGAAGACCTGATCGGGGGTGCCGGCAAACATGATGCCGGCCTCGATCGCCTTGTCCACGGTCGCGTTGGCTCGATTCGCCGCATGCTGGTCGATGGCGGCGCCGCGCAGGATTTGCGCGTGCACCGGCGTCGGCACATAGCCCGGCGGATAGCAAAAGTGCAGCGGCACCTTGTTCGCCGTCATGTACCAGAGCAGCTTCTCAGCACCGGAGCGCGCCTCGGCCTCGCTCTCGCCGGCATAGACCAGCGCGGCATAGGCGAGCCGGTTGACGGGAACGTCGTGGCCGCGGCCGGCCTCGCGCCAGCCCTTGCGATAGGAGTCGTAGATCGCCGGCGTGCCGCGGTATCCGGTCAGGAACGTCGCCTGCACGTAGCCGCGCGCGCCGACGCGGCCGGCGCCGCCCGGCGTGGTCGTCGACACCCAGATCGGCGGATGCGGCTGCTGGTAGGGACGCGGCCAAATATTGATGTTGCGGTGATGGAAGAACCGACCCTCGTGGCTCACCGGTCCGTCGTGACTGGTCCAGGCCTTGACGATGAGGTCCATGGCCTCCCATTGCCGCTCGTTCATGCGCACGGGATTGCTGTTCGCGGGCAGCACCTCATAGGGCACGCCGCGCACGAAACCGCATTCGAGCCGGCCCTTTGAGAGCACATCGACCATGGCCATCTCTTCGGCGACGCGCACGGGCTGGCGGCGGTTGGCGACCGGATTTCCCAGGATCAACAGCCGCGCGGTCTTGGTCAGCCGCGCCAGCGCGGCAAGCACCAGCGGCGCCGCCGGATCGACGCAGGTCGCCGTCTGGTGGTGCTCGTTGAGCATGATCTCCACACCCTCATCCTCGGCCACCAGCCATTCGTCGATGTAACGGTCGTAGAGCGCGGCACCCTTCTTGGGATCGTAAATGCGATTGGGCAGCGAGACGCGGATCGATTCGTATTCGTCCGCGGGCGGCAGATAGGGATAGGCGTTCTCGCTGAAGTGCCACGCTTTCATGACCTTGCTCCGGACGTCTCGGCCGCTTGCGCAGCTTGCAAGAAATGCAACACCTTCGCCGCCGTCGCGGTCGGCTGCTCCACATGGGGCAAGTGTCCCGCCTCCGCAATGGTCTCGGTCCGCGCCTGCGGGATGAGCGCCGCATAGCGCTCGAGATATTCGGCAGAGACGATGCCGTCGCTCGCGCCGCGCAGAAATAGCGTGGGAACGTTCACCCGGTGGAGCCGATGCTTGAGCTTGGGATTGTGCATGTACGGCTCCCAGGTCAGCAGCGCCAGCGTCTCGCGGTTGCGGGCGACGATGTGAAGCTCCTCCTCCGGCATCGACGCCAGGTCGACCGCGTTCTTCGCGGGATCGTGGAAGCGCAGCCGGTCGAGCTTGTCCTGCGGCAGCGCGAAGACATCCGGAATGTCGAGCTTGTCGGGCCGGCCGGTCTTGACGCCGACCGGGCCGATCAGCACCAGGCGGCCGAACCGTTCCGGCACTTTGGTGGCGAGGTCGGCGGCGATCCATCCGCCGATCGACAAGCCGACCACGTCGGTCCGCGTCAAGCTCAGGCGATCCATCAGTTCCAGATAGATGTGGGCGATGTCGTCGACGCTGTCGAGCCAGTCGGGCAGCGAGGATTTTCCAAAACCGGGATGCGACGGAGCGATGATGCGACGCTCGCGCGCGAGCAAGTCGATGAAGGGAACGTCGAGCGCGATGCCGGCGCCGCCGTGCAGATAGAGGAGCGGCGCGCCGTGGCCGCGCTCGAACATCTCGAGCTCGACCCCCGCGATCGAGGTCATGTTTGAGCGTCTTGCCGTTTCGGCAGGCTTGGCGAGGACCGTCACGGCGACTTCCGCTGATAGGGGCCGAGCTCGGCACTCGCCTTTTGCGCAAACGACATGTCGATCACATCGCTCGCCTTGATCTGGCTGGTGACCCAACCCTGCTGGAGGAAGAAGTCGAGGTCCTTCTGCACGCCGGCGGCATTCACCGCGCCGGTGACGTCCACGGCCTGCGAATACATCTCGCGCACGAGGGCGGGATTCATGTTGAAGCTTTTCGCCATGGTCGCAACGATCTCGTCGGCCCCAACGCCGGCGATCTTTCCGTCCTTGATCGCATCGTTATAGCTGCGCACGCCGCGCAGCCAGGCGCGCATGAATTTTTCGGCAACGTCTTTGCGCTGGGTGGCGAACTTGTCGCTGAAGAAGATCACGGAAATCTGCTGGTACGGATAGAACTCGTTGGTGTCCATGAAGCGCACGCCGTACCCGGCGTTGACGGCGACCGTTGCCTGCGGCTCGATCAACAACGTGCCGTCGAGTGCCTTGTTCTGGAGCGCCGCGATCTGCTGCGGGAACGACAGATAGACCGGCGTGATGTCCTCGAACTTGATGCCGGCGTACTTCGCCGCCTCGTTGAGCAACGACAGCGACGTCACGCCTTGCGCCGCGAAGCCCATGCGCAGGCCCTTGAGGTCTTTGAGGCTCTTGAACTGTCCGCTGTCGACCAGATCCTTGCGCATGAACACGGTCTGATAGAGATAGCCCGGCTGCGCGTGCCCGCGGTCGGCGACGATGCGAAACTTGATCCCACGGACGAGCGCGTTCCAGAAGCCGACCGAAAGCGCGCCGCTGCCCACGTCGAGCTCTCCGGTGCCGAGCGGCGCGATGACTTTCGCGCCCGAGTCGAGCACGATCAGGTCGACGTCCAAGCCTTCGTCTTTGAAGAAACCCTTGTCGTAGGCGATGTAAAACGGCGCATCGCTCGCCGAACCGCCCGTTCCGACCGCGACCTTGTCCGCCGCTTGCGCCGCGATCGCAAAGTTCGCCGCCAACACGCCGGCAAGCCACGCCCGGATCGGCAATCGCAAACTCGGCGCCATCGGCATTCCTCCGGTTATCATTATTGGGCCTGCAACCTTAGCCGATCCCGCGAAGACCGGTCAAAGCCGCGCGCCATCATGACAACCTGAACAGCGCCTGCGCGTTGCGGTAGCAAATCTTCTCCCTCTCGGCCTGCGCGATGTCGAGCGCGGCGATCACCTTCATGGTCTCGCGGATATAGCTCGCTCCGCCCTGCGCACCGAACGGCGCGTCCGAGGCAAAGAGCACGCGATCGGCGCCGAAGAATTCGAGCCCGCAAACCGTTCCGATGCGACCGCCGCACAGCGCCGTGTCAGCGTAAAAGTCCCTAAAACAATCCATCAGCGGCTTCCCTAACATTTTGAGCACGCCGCCATAGTCGTCATCCGAGGTGCGGCTGCCGAGCGTCGCCCAGCCGGTGTCGAGGCGCGCATCGAAGAACGGGATCATTGCGCCGAGGTGATGGATGAGGATTTTCAAGTTCGGCAGCCGCGTAGTCACGCCCGAGAAGATCAGCCGGGCCATGGTGCAGCTGGTCTCGTAGGGCCAGCCCAGGATCGTCCAAATCTCGTATTTCGATTTGGTCTCCGCCGGAAAGTCCGGGACGTTGGGGGTGCGTGCCGGATGCAGCAGGACCGGCTTGCCCGACTTGGCCGCCACTTCGAAGATTGGAAAGAAACGCGGCTCGTCGAGACAGGCGCCGTTGACGTTGGTGTGAAGCTGGAGTCCGTTGGCGTTGCCGTGGATGAGGATGCGCTCCGCCTCCTTGACGGCCGCCGTCGGCGCATTCATGGGCAGCGCACCCACGTAGCCCGCGAAGCGATCGGGATGTTTTGCGCACAGCTCGGCGAGGCCGTCGTTGGCGATGCGGGCGAACTCCGCTGCCTCGTCCGGACCGGCCATCGCTTCGAGTGGCGGCAGCCCAAGCGAGAGGATTTCCGCGTAGTCGTCGAATTCATCCATCATCTTGAGGCGCGCGTCGAGATCGTAGATGGTGCGCACGCCCTGGATGCGCTTGCCGATGTCCTTGGTACCGCCGGCGGTGCGCGACATCTTCTCGAACAGGCGTGGCGGAAAGAAATGGCAGAAGGCGTCGATGTGGCGCATAGGTCATCCACTCCTGTCAACTATCTCTCCACCGCTCATTCCCGCGTAAGCGGGACTCCACTCTATCATCCCGCGTCTGGGTCCCCGCTTTCGCGGGGACGAGCGGAATGGAAATGTACGTGGCTCGGCATGTTTTACCAGCGTGGCGAGCCATCTTCGCTTCGCCGTCGCGGCCACGTGCAACAGTTGATTCGCATTCCCGGTGCAACAGCGTGCGGGCCGGCTTAGCCGCCAAGGCCATCTTCGCGGGGCGCCTTGCTGCCCCAACCGCCGACCCGATAGCATCCAACGGGTCATGGCACGCCCACTCACGCCCACGGCCGTTCGAGGACAAGACGCCGGGATGACCCAATCCCCCGATGCGCTGCCCGATCGCTTGCGCGACGTGGAGCACCTCGAGGAGGTGATGACCACGCCGTCGGCGGCCTTGATCGCCGCGTTGCAAGGGCTTCCCGGCGACATCATCATTCTCGGCGTGGGCGGAAAGATCGGGCCGACGCTGGCCCGCCTTGCCAAGCGCGCGGCGCCGGATAAGCGCGTGGTCGGCGTTGCCCGTTTCAGCGAGAAAGGCGTGCGCGAGAAGCTCGCCGGCTGCGGGATCGAATGCATCGAGGCCGATCTGCTCGAACGCAAGCAGATCGACGCGCTGCCGAAGCTTCCCAACATGGTGTTCATGGCCGGCCGCAAGTTCGGCTCCTCCGGCCACGAGGACCTCACCTGGGCGATGAACGCGCACGTGCCGGCGCTGGTGGCCGAGGCCTTCGCGGAAGCGCGTATCGTCGCCTATTCGACCGGCTGCGTGTACCCCTATGTCAACGTGCATCATGGCGGCGCGACCGAGACGACGCCGACAACGCCGCCGCCCGGCGCTTACGCCAATTCCTGCGTCGCACGCGAGGCCATGTTCCAATATTTTTCGCGTACGCGCGGAACGCCCGGCCGCCTCATCCGCCTCAACTACGCGATCGACATGCGCTACGGCGTGTTGCACGACGTGGCCTCGCGCGTGCTCGCCGGGACGCCGATCGATCTCACCACCGGCCACGTCAACGTGATCTGGCAAGGCGACGCCAACGCCATGGTGCTGCGCGCCCTCGGCCATTGCACGGTGCCCTCGAGCCCGCTCAACGTCAGCGGGCCGGAAACGGTGAGCATCTGCTCCCTGGCGCAATCCTTTGGACAGCGCTTGGGCAAACCGCCGGTCTTCACCGGCGTCGAGGCGGCCGAGGCTTGGCTCGTCAATACCGCCGAGGCGACGCGCCTGTTCGGCTACCCGAGCGTGCCGCTCGGCACGCTCGTCGAT
>JBKOXY010000206.1:0-2980 GCA_046725125.1 Pseudomonadota bacterium
GGCGCGGTGAAATGGATCGACAATTTCGGCGTCCAAATTCTGATCTACGTGATGCTCGGCTGGGGGCTCAACATCGTGGTCGGGCTCGCCGGCTTGCTCGATCTCGGCTATGTCGCCTTCTACGCCGTCGGCGCCTACTCCTATGCCCTGCTCGCGAACGCCTTCGGCCTGTCATTTTGGATCCTGCTTCCGGTCGCGGGCTGCCTCGCCGCGTTCTGGGGCCTCTTGCTCGGATTTCCCGTGCTGCGATTGCGCGGCGACTATCTCGCCATCGTGACGCTCGCCTTCGGCGAGATCATCCGGCTCATCCTGATCAACTGGGTGCCCGTGACCAACGGCTATGCCGGAATCAGCGGCATCCCGCGGCCGACTTTCTTCGGCATTCCGTTCAACGCCTCGGACGAAGGCTTTGCCGCGCGCTTCGGGCTCGAGTTCAGCCCGATCTACCGCACCATCTTTCTCTATTATCTGATCCTCGCGCTTGCCCTGATCACCGCCGCCATGACGGTGCGGCTGCGGCGGTTGCCGATCGGGCGGGCATGGGAAGCCTTGCGCGAGGACGAGATCGCCTGCCGTTCGCTCGGCATCAATACCACCAACACCAAGCTCACCGCCTTTGCCATGGGCGGGATGTTCGCAGGCTTTGCCGGATCTTTCTTCGCGGCGCGGCAGGGATTCATTTCGCCGGAGAGCTTCACCTTCATGGAATCCGCCGTGATCGTCGCCATCGTCGTGCTCGGCGGCATGGGCAGCCTGATCGGGGTGGTGATCGCCGCCGTCATCATGATCGGCGGCACCGAGATCATGCGCGAGCTCGATTTCCTCAAAGCCGTGTTCGGCAGCAATTTTGATCCGACCCAATACCGCATGCTGCTGTTCGGCTTCGCGATGGTGCTGATCATGGTGTGGAGGCCGCGCGGGCTGATCGCGACGCGCGAACCCTCGACATTCCTCAACGCGCGCCACGCGTTCCTCTCCCGCGAGCCCCAGAGCGATGGGACGCAGGCCTCGCTCGCGCGGGAGAGCCACGGATGAGCGTCGCAAGCTACGACGCGGCAGCGGCCGGTGCGCGCCCAAGCGGGGCGGCTCGACCCTCGAACGTCGCGCCCGTGCTGCACGTCGAACACCTCAGCATGCGCTTCGGCGGCCTGGTGGCCATCAACGATTTCTCATTCGCGGCCAGACGCGGCGATATCACCGCACTGATCGGGCCGAACGGCGCCGGCAAGACGACGGTGTTCAACTGCATCACCGGCTTCTACAAGCCGAGCGAGGGACGCATCGCGTTGCAATTCGGTGATCCCGGCGTGTGGGAGGAGCTCAGCGCCTTGACCGAGCGCGGCACGCGCAGCGTCACGCGCGGGGACGGCGTGCTGTTTCTGCTCGAGCGCATGCCCGACTATCTGGTGACGCACAGGGCCCGCGTCGCGCGCACGTTTCAGAACATCCGCTTGTTCCAGGGCATGACTGTGTTGGAAAATCTTCTGGTTGCCCAGCACAATTCCCTGATGTGGGCGTCCGGATTTACCGTGCTCGGCGCGCTGGGCCTGCGCTCCTACGCGCGGGCGGAGCGCTCCGCGATCGACAAGGCGCGCTACTGGCTCGACCGGACCGCTCTCACCGATCGTGCCGATGATCCGGCCGGCGAATTGCCCTATGGCGGCCAGCGACGGCTCGAGATCGCCCGCGCCATGTGCACGGACCCGGTGCTGCTTTGCCTCGACGAGCCGGCCGCCGGCCTCAATCCCAATGAAAGCGCCGAGCTCGGCCGCTATCTGCACCAGATCCGGGACGAGCATGCGACCTCGATCCTTCTGATCGAGCACGACATGACCGTGGTGATGGAGATTTCCGACCACATCGTCGTGCTCGACCATGGCCAAAAGATCGCAGACGGCACGCCGGATGAGATTCGCAACGATCCCAGGGTGATCGCGGCCTATCTCGGCGTCGAGGAGGAGGAGGTCGCGGAGCGCGCGATCGGGATGCAATGATGCGCATCGCCCCACAATCGATCGTCATGAAGACGCTCCTGGGACTTTCGCTCTTAGCGCTGGTGGCGGTGGACGCCGCGGGCGTGTGCGCCAGCGCGCAGACCTATCCCACCCGTCCGGTCACCTTCGTCGTGCCCTTTGCGCCCGGCGGAGGCACCGAATTCCTGGCGCGGCTGTTGGGACAAAGGCTCGAGCAGCGGCTCGGCAAACCGTTCGTGATCGAGAATCGGCCAGGCGGCGGCGGAGTGACCGGGGCGCTCTCCGTCGCCCGCGCCGCGCCTGATGGCTACACCATTCTCATGGCGCCTTCTCCGGTCATGGCCATCAACGTCGCCTTGCACAAGAAGCTCCCGTATGATCCGGCCGTCGACTTCGTGCCGGTCGCGCTTGTTGTCGCCACCCCTTACGTGCTCGTGGTCACGCCATCGCTGTCGGTGCAATCGGTCGCCGACCTGGTCAAGCTCGCCAAGGCCAGGCCCGGCCAGCTCGCCTTCGCTTCGGCGGGGCTGGGCACGCCCCACCATCTCTTTGCCCAGCTGTTCAAGGGCATGACCGGCGTCGAGATGACGCATGTGCCTTACCGCGGCTCCGTGCCCGCCCTGACCGATGTTGCGGCCGGGCACGTTCAGCTCATGTTTTGCGATATCCCGCCGGCGCTCGGCCTGATCAACGAGGGCAAGCTGCGTGCGCTCGGCGTCTCCACCAAGGAGCGTGTCGCCGCGCTGCCCGATCTTGCGTCGCTTGCCGAACAGGGCTTGGCCGATTTCGACGCGGCGTCGTGGCAGATGGTGGCGGCGCCGGCGGCCACACCCAAGGACATCGTCGAACGCCTGCATGCGGAGATTAAGGATTTCATGGTGCAGCCCGAGATCAAGGACCATGCCTTCAAGATGGGCTTGCTCCCGATCGACACGCCCTCGGTCGCCAGCCTGCGGGTGTTCGTGCAGACAGAGATCACGCGATGGGGCAAAGTCGTGGAACAGGCC
>JBKOXY010000390.1:0-6534 GCA_046725125.1 Pseudomonadota bacterium
ACCGCGACCTTGCGTGCGCGGAAATAGGGCAGAACCACCTGCATCGGCGCGCCGTCGCGCTCCAAGAGCGAAACGTAGCGCGGCTCCGCGCCACGCGTCGGCAGGTCGAACGCGGTCCAGACGGAGGTCTTGGGATCGTACCGCAGCGCGCGGTCGGCGCCCCACAGATTGGTCCAGACGTTGTGCTGGCTGTCGACCGCCACGTGATATGGCTGCTGCCCGCCGGGGAGCGGCACGTAGGTCGTCTCGTGGGTGCGCGTGTCGATGCGGGCAAAATTGGCGCCCCACGAGTTGCCGATCCACAGCACGTCGGCGTTCTTGTCGGTGCCCATCCGCCGCGGTCCTTGCGCCCACGGGAACGGATTGTTGAAGTCGGGCTGGTTGTAGGTCTCGTAGAACTTGCGCGCCTCCGCGCTGACGCGATCCATCTCCTCCTGCACGGGAGCGAGCTTGACCTCCTGCGGCTTGCCGCTCGCGCTGTCGCCCTTGCCGATGATGTCGAGGGTCATTTCCGCCCACCAGCCGTTGCCGTCGCGATCGCCGGCGGCGCCATAGGTCACGCCGGTGCCGTTCGGGGTCTTGTAGGTGATGGATTTGAACTCGGTGAAGGTCTCGCTCGCGGGATCGAACCGTAACGCTCCGTCCGGCGCGGACGACCAAATCCTGCCTTTGCCGTCGTAGTCGACGGTGGTGGCGCCGCCGGTCGGCGACATTCCCTGCGGCGGCATATAGACGTCGATGCGCTCGGTCTTTGGATCGAGGCGGCCCAAACCGCCGCGGCCGTTGTTGACGTTGAACCAGATGATGCCGTTTGGGTCGCGGGTCATGCCGTGCGTCTGCGCGGCGAGACCGTTCACGGCCGGCACCTTGAACAGCTTCACCTCGCCGGTCTTGCTATCGATCTTGCCGATGGTGGTGCGTCGGTTGGGGATGTTGCAGGTGAACCAGAGCTGGCCGTCGAGATCGAGCCAGGCGTCATGCACGCCCCAGCCCGGGATGAGGACGGACGGCGTCTCGAGCGACCAATCGCTGCCGTCGTTCTGCACGAAGTTGCTCGGCAGGCCCGCGTCCGGGTCGAGCGGCACGTCGTACTCCTTGAACATGACGCGCGCCGCCTCGCCGGAGGGACGCGGATCGGGGGCGAACTTCATGGCGCTTTCGCCCGGTCCGCGCGCGCGCGCGAGATAGGCCGCCAATTCCTTCTGATGGTAGTCGAGAATGCCGGAAGGCTTGCGCTCGTTGCCCATGAACGTGCCGTAGACGTTGGCATTCTTCATCAGCTCGATGATGGCGTTCCAGCCGGCCTCGTCGAACCGATGCTGAAGCGCGTAGCTCGCGGTGTGACAGCCGGTGCAATTGTTGCGCACGAGCCGCTTCATGCGCTTGTCTTGCTCGGTGTCCTCGGGCAGCGCCGACAGCATGACGTTGCCCGGCAGTTGCCGAACGAAATCCTTCATCGGATTGAGGACGAAACCGTGCTTGGATGCCGCGGGCAGATCGACATCGGCCTTGATGGTTTGAAAGCTTATCGCCTGCGCCCAGAGGCGGTACTTTCCGGCCGGCAGCGGTGGAAAATAGTATTCGCCGTTCGCATCGGTGAAGACGGTAGTGGTCACGGTTCCGCCCGCGGGCTTCGCGGATACGGTGACGCCGCCGAGCTTCTCGCCGGCCGCCGAGGTGATGGTGCCGCTGAGGATGGCATCGGCGGCGTTGGCGCCCGCCGCGAGGCTCATCGCCGCTCCCATGATGGCGATCAGCGTGGCGAGCAGGACATTGCATGGGCTGGTCATGACTTTGTCTCCCGTCGGCCTCATCCGCTCAGCGCGCCGGGCTCGCCGGAGCGGGCGGGGTAGGTATCGTTTTCAGATATGCAACGATCGCTTCGATTTGTGCGGGCTCGAAATGGTATTTGAAGCCCGGCATGCGAGGGGTGCCGTTGCTGATGACCTCCCGCATCACCGCCTCTTGTCCGCCCGACGAATTCTGTGACAGTTGGGGACCATAGAGCGGGCTCGTCATCTGCGGCTTGGTGTGGCAGACGCGGCACGACTGGTTGAACAGCCGCATGCCCAGAAGCTGTTGGTCGTTGAGGGGGTCGCCGCCCGCCTGCTGCGCCGGCGCGCCTTGCAGCGGCAGCGCGAGCGCGATCATTAAGGCGCCTACTGCGATTGCCAGCCCTCTCATCGAGCGTCCTCCCGACATCGGCGGCTTTTTTGGTGAGCCTACGACCGCGCTGGCGGCAAGGGAAGCGCGCCCCACGTCGACGCTGCTCTGCGCTTGCCGCCGGGCTTGACACCCCAACCGCGGCTTCGGCAACGAATATCGGCATCGGCAATCACGCCGAGCCGCCTCGGTTTTCATTCATGACCATCCGCATCGGCACCTCCGAGCGCGACGGCACCTTCTTCAGTCAGGGCCGCGCGCTCAAGACGCTGTTCGAACGGCGGCCGGCCTTGGCGGCGGTCGAGGTCATGGAGTCCCAGGCTGCCAGCACGGAAAACGCCAACCGCCTGCACGCGGGCGAGATCGAGTTCGGCTTCATGGCCTCGAACTGGATCGGCCGCGCCAAAAACGGCGAGACGCCGTTCCAGCGGCCGATCGAGCTCGCCATGGCGGCGCCGATGAATGCCGGCCCGCTGTTCTTCATCGTGCGGGCGCAATCGCCGATCCGGTCGTTTTCCGATCTGCGCGGGCGGCGGATCGCGGTCGGGCTGCGGACGAGCGGCATGGTGCAGCACGCCCACGGCCTGTTCCGCGCGCTGGGCATGAGTTTTTCCGACTTCTCGCCGGTCTATCTCGATTTCGCCGCCGGCGCCGCGGCGCTGGCCGCAGGCGATGTCGATGCCCAGTTCCAATGCCCCATCCCCAATGCGGTGATGACCGACCTCGCCCAACGCATTGCGCTGCGCGTGCTGCCTTATCAAAGCGGCGAGCTCGAAGCGGTGATGCAGGCGGTTCCCTATTATCGCCGCACCGTGATGCGCGCCGGCGCGATCCGCGGCCTTGCGGCCGACCTGCCGCAGGTCGCGGTGCTCAATGTGCTCGTCACCCACCAACGCGTGCCGCACGCCATCGTGCGCGAAGCGGTCGAGGCGATCGCGACGAGCGGCAGCGAGCTCGGCCGGCTCAATCCGCTGTTCATCGGCATGGAGGAGTTGTTCGAGCCGCTGCGGTCCCACGGGGCCGCGGCGCTCGAATTCGGCGGCGTGCCGCTTCATCCCGGCGCGCTGCGCGCCTATCGCGAGGCGGGATTGTTGGCGTGAAGGCTGGGCTTTGGCTTTGCTTGGGCTTGCCGCGATTACTGCGGCTCGATGGCCGCCTCCTTGATCACCTTGCTCCACAACGCCGTTTCTTCGGCAAAGAAACGCGCGGTCTCCGCCGGCGCCGTTGCGCCGGTCTCGAGCGAAATCTTGCGCAGCATGTCGCCGGCGTCCTTGCCGTTGAGAATCTCGACCACATCGCGATTGATCTTTTCGGCCAAGGCGGCGGGCGTGGCCGGCGGCGCAACCAGGCCGAACCAGGTGATCGATTTGAAGCCCGGCAGCCCTGCTTCGGAAATGGTTGGAACTTCCGGCACGATGCCGGCGCGCTTGAGATCGGCGACGCCCATGAGCTTGACCTTGTTGTCCCGGTAGAGCGGCACCGAGGTCGCGAGCGTGTCGAAGAACATGTCGACGTGACCGGCCACGACGTCGGTGAGCGCGGGCTGCGCGCCGCGATAGGGCACGTGCACCATCTTGATGCCGGTCTGCACTTCGAGTTGTGCCGCCGACAGATGCGCGGTCGAGCCCACGCCTTGCGAGGCGTAGGTGAGCTTGCCGGGATTGGCCTTGCCGTAGCCGATGAGCTCCCGCAACGTGGCTGCCGCAATGTCCTTGCGAACCACCAGGACGTTCGGAATTTTCGCCAGCATGGTGATCGGAACGAACTTGCTCGGCTCGTAGCCGGTGTCGCGATAGAGGAGATGATTGAACGACAGCGGGGAGGGCGGCGCGACTAGCAGCGTGTAGCCATCCGGAGCCGCGCGCGCGACGCTAAGCGCGCCGATATTCATCGCGCCGCCGGGGATGTTCTCAACGATCGTGGCCTTGCCCCATTTCTGGCTGAGCTGATCCGCCACGATGCGCGCGAGCGTGTCGGTGGTCGAGCCGGCCACGGCTGGAACCACGATCTTGACCGTTCGGGACGGATAGGGCTCCTGCGCCGGGCTCGGCGGCGGCCACAACGCGACGCTCGCCACGGCCGCGAGCCCGATCAAACCGGCAATGCGCGACATTCGCTCCTCCGCGGTCATTCTCGCGGGCCGATCGTACTCATAGACGGCGGATGCGCAAAGCCGAGACTTGGTATAGGAAGAGAGCGGATCGGAACGGAGAGAAGTCATGGCTTACACGCTCGATGAATTCTGCGCCGACAGCCGCGCGGCGCTCAAAGCAGCGCCGTTGCCCGATGCTTTGCCGCAGATCGCCGAGCGGCTCGCGCGGCTTTTATCCAATCCCGCCTTTGTCGCCGCGACCTTCAGCGACGATATGCCGCCGGGCCGGCGCGTGCTCCACCACGATCCCGAGACCGATTTCTACGTGCTCGCGCACGTGCAGGAAGGAAAAAAGATCGGCAAGCCGCACAGCCATGGCTCGTCGTGGGCGATCTACGGCAACGCGCGGGAGTATACCGAGATGACCGAGTGGCGCCGTACCAACCCGCAGAGCGAGGCGCATGCGGTTCTGCAAGCGGTGAGCAGGTATCGCCTCGGGCCGGGAGAGACCAAAGCTTATGGCCCCGGGGTGATCCATTCGACCGCGCATCCGAACAAGGCCTGGGTGATCCGCGTCACCGGCACCGATCTCGACGTGCTCCCGCGCTATCACTTCGGCAAGCAGGACCGCATGCTGGAGCAGGCGTGACGGTCGCGATCGGTATCGTCCAGCGCTATCGGTGAGCAGCCGCATGCGCGGCTGAAGGCCGGCGCCGTTCGGGCAACCCAAGGGAGGAAGCAATGATGCGCAAGACATTCTGGTCGATCATCGCCGTCATGTTGGCGTGCTCTGCCGCCACGGCGGCCGATATCCGCCGCGTCGTGACCGGCCTGGACGCCGACAACAAGGCGATCGCGCTGTTCGACAGCCGCCTCACCCTCAACCCAGGACGATCCGGCATCCCAGCAGCGAACCTGTGGATCACGGATTCCTCGCCCCCGGGATTCTCGTTCAAGGACGACAGCGCCGCCAAGCCCATCGGTCTGTCGCCGCCGGACAACGGCACGGCGATCCGCGTGGTCGAATTTCCGCCGCTCGATCCCGCGGCAGAGGCGAAAATGGATCCCAACTTCATGATGAAAGTGGTCGGCGATCACGCGCCCGCCAGGGGCCTTCCCGTCAAGCATCCGCTGATGCATCGCACGCGCACCGTCGACTACGCCGTGATCTTGTCCGGCGAGATTGACATGATGCTCGATGACTCGGTGGTGCACGTCAAGGCGGGCGATGTCGTGATCCAGCAGGCGACCAACCACGCCTGGATCAATCGCGGCACGCAGCCGTGTCGAATCCTGTTCGTGCTGATGGACTCAAAGCAGCCCTGATTGCGAGGCAAGCAACTCCCGCTCACTTCCGCGCATAGCGCGTTTCGTACCGCAATCGTCCATCCGCGCTATTTCTTCTCGCCGCCGAGCGCGTTGTAGCGCGCGATCACCTCGCTCGGCGTGGCGGCGGTGCGCGCCAGCAAGGTCAAGATCGCGTCGCCGTCGATCGGGCTCATGTCGATGCCGAGCTTCTCGGCCTCCTCGACGAAGGCCTTGTCCCGGCACATCGCCATGAACGCGGTCCGCAGCGCCTGGGCGCGATCCGGCGGTACGTCGGGCGGCGCGGCGAACGGCAGCGCCATGAAAAATGGCAGCTCGGCGAATTCGATGAGCGACAGCGCGACGGGATCGCCGGTGAGCTCGCGGCCGATCGGCATGTCCGGAAACTCGGCGTGCCGCCGGGTGCGGCCGAACGCCATGAGCGGGCGAAATGCGCGTCGCATCCAGAGATCGCGCTGGCCGGTGCGGACCGAGCTCAAGCCCACCATCTGGCCGTCGAGCTCGCCGCGCTGCATGGCGAGAAACAGCGGCGCCGCGCCAGTGTAGCCGCGCACGATGTTCACGTTGAGGCCGAGCACCTCCTTGGCGATCACGGCGAAGATCAGGTTGCTCGACGCCGCATTGTCGGCGCCCAGCACCACCTCGATGCCGGGCGTCTTGAGGTCGGCGACGGTCTTGGCCGCGTGCAGGGCGTTGACGAGCATCAGATAGGCGTCGTCGGCGTAGGACGACAGGCTGCCGAGCCAGGTGAACTTTGCCGGATCGAACTGGGCGTTGGGATGACCCTGGATGGCGAGCTGCGGCACCGCGCGCTCGAGCTTGGCGAGGACCGAGCCGTCCTTGTCGGAATTGAAGTAGAGGCGGTTGGCGGTGACGAGCCCGCCGCCGCCGGGGTTGTTCTGGACGATGATATTCGGGTTGCCCGCGATGAAGCGCGAGAGATGCCGCGCCAC
>JBKOXY010000104.1:0-5197 GCA_046725125.1 Pseudomonadota bacterium
TGTTCGATTTCATCACCGGGCAGATGCAAGAACTCGCCCTCGCGGATAGGGACGATCTGCAGGTGGGGCTCGAGCAGCGCAAAATCCCGCGGCCGCAGCGCGGCCAGGAGGCGATTGCGTCGATGCTGGTCCTGATCTGGAGTCACGTTGGGCCGACCTCGCCGTCCGCCCGACATTCCACGCCCGTTCGTTCGCGTCTTCAGCCCACCAACCGATTCCGGGCTCGCGGCTAAGTGAACGCGGTTCTAAATGCGCCTGCAACAATACCCGGAAATCGGGAGGGCAAATAGAACCATGCACCTTTTCAGCGTCCGTAAGCTGGGCGGCTCCCCGTCAAACGCAGCGACGCCACATAGATTATCGCCGCTACGCGCGCCCATGTCAGAAGATGATTCAAACTCCCGTCATTTCCCGCGACGGACCTGAGGAAGGTCCGGCCGCGGCGCAGGTTGCAAGCGTGGCTGGTAGCGTTTGTCTGTCGCGCCGCGTCCTACGGTTTCGGCGAGGTGCGTGTCGCTACGCTGGCCTTGCTGATCTTCACCGCGCTTTCGGGACGACGTTCCTGCGGAGTTGTTATCACCAAATTCTCGGACCACGTCGTCACCTTCCGAAGCTCTCCAACGGTCTTTGCAGACACGCCGGTGCCTGTGTCCGCCTCAACCTGCATCTTGGCTGGCAAGCCGCCAAGAGCTATGTCGAGCGCCGCAACGCTTTTGCACTTATACCGGGGCATGGGGTCCTCGCTGATTGCTCGGCCGCTGAACAGCCAGCCATTGCAGGCACGCGTTTCGCGCGACATGCGTCGCAGTGAAGGCACGGGACGTTCGAAGGGCGTCCCAGACAACAAGTTGGATGTCGTACCGAACGCTTTGGAGTGGCGTCTCGGGGAGTGGCGTCTCGGTCGCGCTGATTCTGCGATTTTACGGAGAGCGAGTCGAGACAAAAAGAGGCAATGGAACTCGAGTGAGGCCGAGCCAGCCGACTCGAAGACGGAACCCTGTTCCTGCATGTCGAATCATTCGCTGCGCGGCGCCACGACAAGGTCGAGACGTTGAACCTCGCCGGGCTTGGGCGCGCGCGGCGGCGCGCGCGGCTCCAACACCTGCAGGCGCAGCCGCAGCCGTCCGTCGACGATGGCGGATCGAGGAACCGGCACGGTCGCCGTCGTGGAGCGTGGGTCCGGTGAGTAAGGCGCCACTGCGCCCAGAACTTCGCCGCTTTCGGTGGACAGCGCCAGCCGCGCGCCCGGCGGCAGCGGCCCAGTCGCAACCTGAAGCTCGAGGGATTCGCCGCGCGCGGCCGCACGCGGAGCGGCAAGTTCGATCATCGAAAACTCCTCGGCGGCGAGCGTGCTCGTCGCGAGCCCGAGCAGGCCCACCGCCAGCGCCGCGATCGACAGAGACCGCCGCATTCTATCGTCAGCTCGTCCTCACGGTGATTTTGGCGACCTGGGGCGACGTCGCCGTCGCACGCACGCGTGGACTCGGCGCCACGCCGGGCGCCGGTTCGAGCGGGACGACGCGGACGTCGAGGGGAACGCTCGCCCCGGCGGCGGCCGCGGTCACGACGAGGTTTTCTGGAAGCGGCACGGTGAACGTGGTGGGACCATGCACGTGATGGCTGAAGATGGTGATCCCGCCCGCTTCGATCGGATTGCCGCCTCCCTCCGGTGAGACCAGGACGCGGAAGCGGCGGCCCTGGTCCGCGGGCCCGAGGTTCAAGGTGACCTCGGCAACGCGCGGCGGCGCCTGCGGGGTGGCCGCCTCGAGCGCGACCGCGGGCACTTGCGCCACACCGCCCGCCGGAACGCCGGCGCCGATCGTCGCAGACGTGATCTGCGCGCTGAAAGCCCGCGTCGCCGGCAATGCCGCGACGGGTGTCCCGGGCGCCGGCACCTGATCCTCGCCCGAGCCCGGCGAATAGTCGTAGTCGAAGACGCTCATCGCGGCGTAGTCGCCCGCGTTGGTCTTCGCCACCGGCTGGCCGCTTGCATCGCTGAAGAACAGGAACTGCTCGTTCGACCACGCCGCGAGATCCGCGCCTTGCGGCAGTGTCGGGCGTCCGAGCGCGGCTTGCCGGCGGGTCCACACGTCCCACAGCCGGTCGAGGTTGCCATGGTGCAGGAAGAAGATGGGGTCGACCGGCGACAGGAAGGACACCATGAAGGCGCTGCCCGCCGCGCCTCCCATGGCGCCGTGCACGTTGTCATGGGGCTGGCTTTCCAGGATGCCTTCCCGGCTTTGATCGTTGTGGCTCGCTGCCTGCGCGCTGGCGAACCCGGCGGCGTCCGCTCCACTTGCAGTTCCGGCGAAGTTCGCCGTTCGCAACGCGCTCCTGATGGTGGCCGCCGCAACCGTCGCCCTGGTGGTTCGATCGAGATCGGGGCTGGCCGCCTTAAGGCCGCGCGCGTCCGGCTGCTCGAAAAACATTCCCGCCGGGGCGGCGGCCACGGCGCTCCAAAAATCCGCCGTGCTGGTGAGGCCCCGCTGCGCCAGCACGTCCTGTTGCGCCTGCGAGAACGTCGCAAAAAGCGCGGTGACGGGCGCGTCGAACTGGGTCTTGAACGCATCGAAGGTCGGAATGAAGCCGGCGTTGTTGGGATCGAGCACGTCGTCGAACATGGCGGCCGGGACACGGGGCGTCTTGGTCCAATCCCAGTAGGGAAGCGCGAACTCCGCGTCGCCGCTGAACGCGCGGATGGTCGCCTCCAACCAGCCGATATAGGCGCGGTGCCAGGCCAGAAACCACCAGTTCTGGTGCGGGCAGTCGAAGACATGGAGGAAGGCGTTGCGGTACCAGTTGCGCGGATCCGTCGGCGGCCGGTTCAGCATTTCACGTATCCCCTTCTTGTAGCTGTCGAGGACGCGCGGCGGCATTCCCGGATCGGAGATCTCGAACCTGCGAAACCTCGCGCCCTGCGCCGGCGCGGCGGACGGCAGCGGGCTTGCCGCCAGCGCGGCAGCGCTGGTGCCGAGGAATTTGCGTCTCGTGACGGCTCCGTGAAACAACGCAGTCATGGCATCCCTCCATCGGATCGGGTTGCAGGTAGACACGCGTTGGAGCGCCGAGCCGCTGACCCGGCCGCCGTCGATTTCCCGGCGCAGGGTCGCCGATATGTGGTTCGCCACGGCCCGAGCAATCGTGATAGCCTGGCTCATGATTCCTCTCGTCGTTCCGATCGCGTTTGCGGTCTTGGCGCTCTTCGCTTGGCGATACGACGCGCGCGCACGGCGGGCGTATGAGGCGACGTTGAGCGAAGCGGAGAAACGACAGTTCCGGGCGCTCCGCAGAGTCCATCCCGCGAAATGGCGCGCCGCAATCGCCCTCAAGCAAGCCGAGGCAGCCGCCACGGCCGCGCGGGACGCCGGGCCGCGCCGGCCGAAAAAGAGAGGCCCGAAACCGATCGCGCAACAAACCGAAATGCCGGCGCAAGACGCTCCCGTGACCGCACGTCGACCGCGGATTGATCGAGACTAGCACGCTTATATGGCGGCAAAGTTGCACGGCGTGGTGGCTCAACGCCGCAAAGCTTGGAGGGCCCAAGGAGCCTCCGGCTGGGGCTAATGGCGCGGACCGGGGGCCGTGCCGCCTAAGGCTTTTCGGCCTAAGAATTGAGGCCAAAAGCGCAAAAAAGTGACAGCGATCACAGACGAAGGGTGCCGCCTCATATATCCTAAAGAGCCAGATAAATCCGCGTGGAAGAAGGGGAATACGCAATGACCTTGACCTCGGACGGCACCGGCATCCTGCTTTACACCATGCTCGGGACGCTTCTCATGCTGTCGTCGATCTACGTTCCGGCCTGAGGCGCGGTCCGCGCATATTCTTGCCGGCACCGGAGCGATCTTTCAGCCGCGTTTGTTTGCGTCTGCGCCGCCTCCTTGTGAAGTCGCTTGCCGCGCCCGATGTGTGCCCGCCGGCACCATGCATCTGGCTTGATGGTGACGATCAGAATGGCGCCGGGCTTATTCCATCACCGGAATACGTAGCATCCAACAGCCAACGCGGTGCGCATGTGCCTCTGATGCCTCTGACGCATCTTAAAAAAGAGAAAAAGGAGCCATGCCTGCGACAATCTTGATATGCGGCAGTCCTGCGGATGGCTTCCAGATTGTCGGCTTGTTCGCCGATAGCGGTGATGCCGAATCCTATGCCGAAGACCACAGCCTCAGAGACTGGTGGATTGCCGAGCTAACATCACCGGAAGTGTTCGCGGAACGCCAGCGGCGACGGTTTCGAGCATCGCGCGGTCCCATGTTGTGACCGACCCCGAAAAAGTTCGACCTGACGACCGACGCTCGCGTGGTATCCGATTGTCAACGCCCGGCGGGGTGGGGTGGGCTTATGCATCTGCCTTGCCCCCAAAGTTCTGATCTCCACGATAGCTCGTTGGTACCCGGACGGTAAGAGTCGCAGCAAGCAACAACGATGAACTCAGCGCTACTACAAAATCTGATGGCCGGAGCTGGATCGAGCAGCCAGTTCATTGGTGGGTTAGTCGTGGCTTTGTTGTATGTCGTTATCGGTTTGCTCAGCGCGATTGGCAGCATTCTTATCTTTCGACGAATCTTCCAAGGACGATGGGAACAGCTATTCTGGACCTCTTTCCTCGTCGTGATTGCCGCCTTTTACCTAAGCTTCGCTGCCTATTTCGGGGCCTCAACTCACGCCTGGCAAACTGAAGTCGTCGGCGTTGCCGTTTTCCTTGTTTGTGCCGTGGGTGGGCTCTTTTCCCGATCTGCTATCGCGGTTGGCTATGTCATGCATGGGCTCTGGGATCTATCCCATTGTCTGTCCGGCTCTTCACTCGCGGGCCTGTCGATCACGGAAATTCCATTGGGTTACGGTCTCTTTTGCTCAACGTACGATTTTACGGTCGCGTGTTATCTCATGGTAAGTGACACCGCATGGCGCGAGGCGGGCAAGGTCGACCTCTACTTCTGGCGACATCGCCCGTCATCCCGCACCTCATGGTCGGGCTGACATCTCCGCAACACGCGGCAAAAAAGGCCATTTTTGTGATCGCCATCACATCGCGAGCGCAACGGCGGCGCTAGTTATTGTCGACTGGTACCGCATGTGCGGTGCTCACCTTCGATGGTTCCTCCCGAACTCAGCCCCGCCAACGCGGGGCTTCTTTGCGTTCCTACGTCATCGATCGGGAGCATTCCGGAAGACATGGGTACCATCCAACCAA
>JBKOXY010000424.1:0-4605 GCA_046725125.1 Pseudomonadota bacterium
TGACGAGCCGCGCTGGGGTCGTGAGCGTCTTTCCGAGACGGAGCTCCCCGGTGGTCTCGTCGAAGGCGGCCACGTCGGTGAAGGTCCCGCCCACGTCGGCCGCCAGCCGAACTCGACTTGACTCCATCGTGCTCAAACGGAAGCTCCGGCAGGCTTGTCGGCGAAAGCGACGATATCAACGGCGCCCATGTGCCGCAACGCCGGCCATTTCCCTGGCACCGGCGGTGGCCTTCGCGCGCAGGAGCGGCATCACCTCGCTGGCGAAGAGGCCGATGGACTGCAGGCTTTCCGCGCGCGTCAAGTCGCCGAAAGCGAATTGCCCGACCACGTAGTTGCAACCGGTTTCGGCGAGCTGGGAGGCGAGGAATTGCGCCACCGTTGCCGACGAGCCGGCGGTGCCCTGGCCGCGCTCGACCAACAAATCGAAGGTCGCGGGACGGGGATGCGACTGTGGCCGTCGATGCCGGCGGAACAAATGCGTGAAGCTCGCGTGCCAGACGAGGTAGGCGCGGCGCGCCAACGCCAGCGCCGCGGCGTCGCTCGGCGCAACGACGATGAAGCGGCCGAGGCCGAGCTTGGGGAAAGCGGCCGTGCGCGCGTGAACCTGCGGCCAGATCGTGCGATAGCGATCGATGGAGAGCCTCGTTTCGTGCGGCGGGTCGAGACTGACCACGTTGAGATTGCGACGCGCGGCGCGCTCGGCGCTCTCCGGCGCATGCACGCCATACCAGATCGGGGGATGCGGTTTCTGCAGCGGCGCGATTTCCATCGGCACGCCGCTGAAGGAGAATCGCCGGCCCTTGAAGTCGAGCACCTTGTGGGTCAGCCCCTCGAGCACGAGATCGACCGCCTCCGCGTAGATCTCCTGCGCGTCCTGCGGATCGACGCCGTAGTATTCGAGCTCGATCGGCGCGGCACCGCGGCCGAAGCCGAGTTCGAGGCGCCCGCCGCTCAACTGGTCGAGCATGCAGATTTCCTCGATCAGCCGCAGCGGGTGGTGGAGCGGCATCGGCCAGACCAGCGGACCGAACCGAAGCCGTGTCGTGCGCTGCGCCACGGCGGCGAGGAATACGCTCGGCGAAGGCGCCATGCCGAGCGGCGTCGAGTGGTGCTCGGCGAGATGATACGCGTAGAACCCCGCGCGATCGTAGGCCTCTGCGATTCTCAGGCGATCCTCGTAATAGTCCGCGAGCGCGCCGCCATAGCGATCGAGGTGATCGAAGACACCGAATTCCATTTTCTCTCCGTCCCGTCCGTAGCGGGGACGCGGTCCGCTCACCCTACGCCTTCGGCTTCAGCTTCTTCCTACGCTGCGCCAGGGTGCGCAGGCGCAGCGCATTCAGCCGAATGAACCCCTCGGCGTCGCGGTGGTCATAGGCGACGTTGCCCTCCTCGAAGGTCACGAGCTCCCGATCGTAGAGCGAATGGGGCGATGACCGCCCGACGACCGCGACATGGCCCTTGTAGAGCTTGAGCTTGACCGTTCCGGTCACGAACTCCTGCGATGCATCGACGGCGGCCTGCAGCATATCGCGCTCGGGCGTGAACCAGAAGCCGTTGTAGATGAGCTCGGCGTATTTCGGCATGAGCTCGTCCTTGAGGTGGGCTGCGCCGCGATCGAGCGTGATGGATTCGATCCCGCGGTGCGCGGCGAGCAGGATGGTGCCGCCGGGGGTCTCGTACATGCCGCGCGACTTCATGCCGACGAAGCGATTCTCGACGAGATCGAGCCGTCCGATGCCGTGGGCGCGGCCGAGCGCGTTGAGGCCGGCGAGCACCTTCGCAGGCGAGAGCCGCTGGCCGTCGAGCGCGACGGCGTCGCCGCGCTCGAACTCGACCTCGACGTAAACAGGCTTATCGGGCGCCGCCTGCGGATCGAGCGTGCGCGAATAGACGTAATCCGGCACTTCTTTCGACGGATCCTCCAGCACCTTGCCCTCCGAGGAGGCATGCAGCAGATTGGCGTCGACCGAGAACGGCGCCTCGCCGCGCTTGTCCTTCGCGATCGGGATCTGGTGCTGCTCGGCAAAGGCGATCAGCGCCTCGCGCGAGCGCAACTCCCATTCCCGCCACGGCGCGATCACGGTCACGTCGGGCTTGAGCGCGTAATAGCTGAGCTCGAAGCGCACCTGATCGTTGCCCTTGCCGGTCGCGCCGTGCGCGACCGCGTCGGCGCCAACCTTCTCCGCGATCTCGATTTGGCGCTTGGCGATCAGCGGCCGCGCGATCGAGGTGCCGAGGAGATACGCCCCCTCGTAGAGCGCGTTCGCCCGGAACATGGGGAAGACGTAGTCGCGCACGAACTCCTCGCGCAAATCCTCGACGAAGATGTTCTGCGGCTTGATGCCGAGAAGAAGCGCCTTCTCGCGGGCGGGCTCGATCTCCTCGCCCTGACCGAGGTCGGCGGTGAAGGTCACCACCTCGCAGCGATACGTGGTCTGCAGCCACTTCAGGATGATGGAGGTGTCGAGGCCGCCGGAATAGGCCAGCACCACCTTTTTCACCTCGCGCTGTTTGGTGTCGGGTCGGGCCATCGTTGACTGCGGCCGGCGACGCCGACCCTCCTCACGTCGTGGCCGGCAAGGCCGGCCGCGGGAAAGCGGCGCGGACTATAGGGGGAACGCGCGGTGGCGCAAGCAGCGAGGCAAGCTGATTTCACCCCACCGGGCGGGAGGGCGAGCGCAGCGAATTGAAGCGCGCCTTCTGTTCATCGCTCAACGAGTTGTAGAATTTCGCGAGCGCGGGCTGCACGGTCTTCACCGCGGCGAGCGTGGCGTCGAGCCGCTTCTCCATCGCCTCGACCCGACCCGTGGGGGTCAGCGTTTGGTAGGTCGGGCAATTGACCTTGAGGCCTTCCGCCGCCTTGACGGACGCGTCCTTCAATTCGTCGAGCGCGGCCCGCTGCGCCGGCGTGGGCTGAACCGCCTGAGCGATGCGATCGATCGGCAGGTCGGTGACGCCCGGCGCCTTCTCATCGCAAAACCTCGTGAGATCGCGCTGGTCCTTCGCGGCGGCGTCGGCATCACCCGCCGGCGCGATGGCGTTGAAGCGGGCCTTCTGCTCGTCGCTGAGCGATTGGTAGAAGCGCTCGAGGGCCGGACGCACGGTCTGCACGGCCGCAAGCATGACTTGCAGCCGGCTCTCCATGGCCGCAAGCCGTCCGGTCGGGACGCTGGGCAGGTCCTTCGGGCAACCGGCCTTGAGCATGTCGATGGCCTTGGCGCTTGCGGCCCGCAATTCCTCGAGCGCTGGACGCTGCGCATCGGTTGGCTCTACGACCGCGGAAATGCGCTCGATCGGCCAGTCGGTCAGTTGCGCAGCGTTGTCGCTGCAAACTTCGGCGGCGCGGCGTTCGCCGCCGTCCACGCGCGCCGCACGGCGGGAGGACGAACCCACGCGGTGCCCACCAGAACTCGGGGCGGGCGGGATATAGGCGTAGTTACCGTAGATACCGTAGTAGATGTCGTCATAGGCGTAGGGCCAGAAGTCGTCATAGGCATACGGCCAGTACACGTAGTCGAAGAAGTCGTAATCGGCGTAGGGCCAGAACAGCGGTCCGTACCAGCCGACGACGAGCCCGCCCCACCACCAGGGCCACCACCGCGAACCGAAGAACCTGCCGTGGAATCGCGCCGACGCGAACTGCGATCGCCAAGCCACGTTGGCGATGGCGCGGTTGCCGAACACGCCGCGGCCGCCCCAGTGGGCGCCGCGTATCCCCGCGAGCGTGCCGGCCGAGGCGGTGGCAAAGCGGCCGCCAGTGCCCGCAAACCGCGCCGTCGCGACGCGCGGCGACGCCAATGACCGCCCGGCGAAACTGCGGCCCGCGAACGCACGGCCTCCGACACGCGGCCCGCCGAAGCGCGCCACGCTGAAAGAGTGAGCTCGAACGCTCGATCCACCGAAGCGGGCCACGCCGAAGGAGCGAGCGCCAACGCCCGCCCCGCCGAAACGCGCCACGCCGACTGAGCGCGCGCCTCCGAAACCCAAGCCTCCGCCGCGCGCGGCAAAGCCCATTCCCCCGCGCCCGGCAAAGCCGCCGTGGCCGCCGAAGCCCCCACCGTGCCCGCCAAAGCCTCCCCCGCCCCCGCGTGCGTCGGCTTCATGCGTGAAAAGGGGAACGACGAGGAGCAACATCGCGACAGTGCAAACGCCGGCCCTCGATGCCGCAGCTCCACCCCGACCCCGATACCAGCGCTGGACGAGCTGTCGCGTCGCCGGCTGCGCCGCCGCAGTCGGCTGAACCTTAGCATATCTCCACGAACGCAGAGCTTCCAACCCGGACATGGGCGCCTTCCCTTGCGTGGCGCCGCCCCTACGCTTTTGGCACCATCACCTATTTTATCATGGTTTTCCGGTGATGGAGCGGCGACCTTGTTATCGCGTTCCTAGCATGAACCTTGGGTGAATGACGAATCGAGAACGGCCCCACATCTTGGCCGGACCGCGCGGTTGCGGAGGGGGCCCAAATCAATGCGCCACTCGCGCGCCGAGCCGCACGAGGCGCGGGAGGACCTCGTCGCAGAAGTACGGCAACTCGTCGAGATAGTTGACGAAGGAGAGCGCGATTCCGCGCATGCCGGCTTTGCCGATGGTTGAAAGCTC
>JBKOXY010000382.1:0-8248 GCA_046725125.1 Pseudomonadota bacterium
TACGCCGCCGCGGTCGCGTTCGGCGCCATGCATTGGAACATTTATGATTGGGTCGCCGGCAACAAGGCCAAGCTCGCGGCCGATCCGCGCACGAGCTCCACCTCGATCTTCCAATTCCGCTGGGTGGTGGGCGCGCCCGACGACGAGACCGCGCTCGAATGGGCGAAGAGGTTCACGCTCGAAGGCGTCGCACAGCGGATCGAATGCGCGTTTCTCGTCCTGCACGGCGAGAACGACAGGATCGTGCCGCTCGCGGAAGCGAAGAAGCTTTTCGAGCGGGTCGGCTCGAAGCGAAAGCACATCAAGATTTTCACCGCCGAGGACGGCGGCGCCGAGCACTGCCAGGTCGATCACCGCCAGCTCGGCGTCGATTACATCGGCGACTGGCTGCTCGAGAACATGTAAGCGCTCACCCGCCCGCTCACCCCCCGCGAAAGCGCATAAGCGCCAACTTAAGAGGCCTAGGCAGCCGTCATGCGCGGGCTTGACCCGCGCATCCATCCTCTTTGCACAAAGTCTCTAGAAGATGGATGGATTGCCGGGTCAAGCCCGGCAATGACGACCTTAAGTTAGTGCCTATGCGCGAAAGCCGCGGGACCGGATTGAAAACGCTGGATTTCCACTTGCGCGCCTGTGAACGAATTTGCGCCGGCCGGGCGCGAAGACGATTCTTCTTGACTCGTGTAACGAGAATCTTCCAGGATTCGGTATTCACCAAATTTGCGCTTGTAGCTCGGTGGTGCCAGCGATGCGCGCCAGCATGCGCGCATGCGGGCAAACCCTGGTTTCGAGCGCCGGAACGAGCGGAAGAGAGTGGCCGCCCGAACGTGGGGCCGGCAACGCTGCGCGCTCCTCGGCGCCTGTGATTTCTCTGTTACGGCCCTGTTATTGCCTGTTCTTTTAGTGCCGCCGTCTCGATTTCCCGTTGATTTTCCTGGCGTTGCGCTCGCCGCCTCTGTTTTTGCTCCTGTTGTTTACAGGGCCGTCTCTTGTGAAGTGCACCCCAGGGTGAGACACGGAAATGAGTTCGCACAAGCACTCGTTGCGATGGCGATCTGGGTTCGCGTTGGCGTGGGCATGACCGGAAGAGTGAAGCGGCCGCCCTCCCCTCGCTCGCGCAGGCGCGGCAATCTCCGCAGCAAGGCGCGCGTGCGGTCGACGCCGGTGCCCGCGCGTGCTCCAATGGAGGTCAACGGGCAATGAGCCGGATACAACGAGGGAGGCGGATCATGCGCAATCGCTTTCGCTGGTGGTCGATTGTGGCCGCCGTGCTCGCCACCGCGACCTCGGCACAGGCGCAGAGCCCCTCCTCCTATCCCGACCGGCCGATCCGGCTGGTGGTGGCATTCCCGCCCGGCGGGGCAACGGACACCTTTGCCCGCCAGATCACGCAAGAATTGGGAGAGGCGCTGGGCCAGTCCGTCGTCATCGAGAACAAGCCGGGTGCGGGCGGGTACATCGCTTGGAACTACGTCGCGGCGTCGGACCCGGACGGCTATACGCTGCTGATGGCGGAAAACGCGATCGGCATCAGCCAAGCCCTCTACAAGAAGACCTCGTCGTCCTTCGATCCGGTCAAGCAATACGACGCGATCGCAACGGCCGCGACATCGCCGCTGGTTCTGGCAGTCGCCAACAACGTGAAAGCCAATTCGGTGGCGGAACTCATCGCGTATTCGCGTACACTGCCGCAGAAAATGAATTATGCCTCCGCCGGCATCGGCAGCGTCTCGCATCTGACGTTTGAAGTGGTAAGGGCGGCCACGGGAATGGAGGCGGTTCACGTCCCCTACAAGGGCGGCGGGCCTGCCATGAACGACGTGATCGCCGGGCACGTGGCCCTCAACATGGCATCGATCCAGGTCGCGAAGGGCCTCGTCGAAGCGGGCAAGATCAAGGGACTCGCGGTCACGAGCGCCGAGCGCTCACCGGTATTGCCGAACGTTCCGACGCTGAAAGAAGCCGGCGTCAAGACCGCGGACGTGGATTTGCGCTTCTGGTTTGGAATCTTCGCTCCCAGAGGAGTTCCGGACGCCGTCAAGGCTAAGCTGGACAAGGCCGTTTCGACCACCCTGTCGAATCCGCACGTGCGCGAACGGCTGGCCAATCTCGATATCGAACCGGCCTATGCCGGAGGCGATGCCTTGAAGACGAAGCTCGAAAATGAGATCGCAAACTGGACGAAGTTCATCGACGCCCATGGCATCAAGCCGGAATGAGCCGCGCTCTCACCGCATCACGGCGACGAGCGAAAGCCGTGCCTGACGCATAGCGAGGGAGGGCCGCATGCAACGTCGGACGGTGTTGGGTCTCCTCGCGTGCGCGATCGTGTTCTGCGCCGCGCTGCCGGCGGCCACCGCGCAGGACCTTTCCGGCAAGCCGATCCGCCTCCTCGTGGGGCTGGCGGCCGGCGGTGCGACTACCTGAAGGCGGAGCTGGCGCGCTATACGAAGATCATCAGGGACGCGAACATCAAACCGGAATAACAGCGAAGACCAACGCCCATGTCCAAGAACATGCTCGACGGCGGTCAGGTGATCGTCGATTATCTCGTGCGCGAAAAGGTGCCTTACGTCTTTGGCCTGTGCGGCCACGGCAATATCGGCTTCCTCGACGCGCTCTACGAACGCTCCGACGACATCAAGACGGTCTCCGTCCACCACGAGAGCGTCGCCGGCTTCATGGCGGACGTGTACTACCGCGTCGGCGGCAAGCCGACGGCGACGTTCACCTCCTGCGGTCCGGGTTCGGCTAATCTGCCGATTGCGCTTGCCAACTCCTATCTCGATTCCGTGCCGTTCCTGGCGGTGACCGGCAACGTGCCGACCAGCCAATTCAACCGCGGCGCCTTTCAGGAACTCTATCGGCATTATCAGGCGGACTTTCCGTCCACCGTGCGCGCCTATTGCAAACGCGTATTCCAGCCCACGCGCGGCGACATGGTTCCGCTCGCAATCCGTCAAGCATGGAAGACCATGGTGACGGGGCGGCCGGGGCCGGTCGTGCTCGATGTTCCCTTCGACATCTTCAAGGAGGCCGCCGCCGAGGAAACCCCCAAGCCGGAAGAGTGGAACGCCAACATCTCCTGCCGCTGCGGCGCCGATCCCGACGGCGTGACGAAAGCCGTCGATATGCTGCTCGCGGCCAAACGGCCGGTCATCCTGGTCGGCCAAGGCGTCAAATACGGCGGCGCGGCGGCGGACTTGTTGCGGGTGGCGGAACGCTTGCGCATTCCGGTCGCGTGGTCGGCGAGCGGCACCGGCGCCATCGATTCCCGCCATCCCCTGGCGCTCGGGCTCATCGCCCGCAACGGTCCCTATCAGGCCAACCACGCCGCGCGCACCGCCGACGTGCTGCTTGCGCTCGGCGTGCGCTTCGACGACCGCACATCGAGCTCGTGGCTGCCGGGCTATTCGTTCACCATCCCGCCGACCAGGCTCATTCACGTCGACATCGACCCGGACGAGATTGCCCGCAACTATCCGGTCGCGCTCGGGCTGATGGCGGACGTGCGCACCTTTCTTCACCAGCTACTGGCGGAGCTCGAGTCGCGTGACGGGCTTGCAGACGCGGCCGCAGCGCGCGCGAAATGGCTCGACACCATCGACGGCTATCGCCGCGAATGGAACGCATTTATCGCGCCGGGATTTGTCGAGGACGCTTCGCCGATCCATCCGCAGCGCGCCGCCTACGAGATCGACAAGGCGCTGCCGGAGGACGCCATTCTGGTGAGCGACATCGGCGTCCACCACAACTGGCTGATCCAGTTCTGCAATCCGAGGCGGCCGGATTCGCTCATCGGATCGATGGGTTTTGGGCCGATGGGATTCGGCGTCGCCGGCGTTTTGGGCGCGCAATTCGCCGCACCCGAGCGGCCTTGCGTTTCGGTGTGCGGCGACGGCGCCTTCTTCATGCACGCGAGCGTGCTGGGAACTGCGGTCGAATACGATCTGCCGGTCATCTGGGTGGTCTGGAACAACTTCGCCTATGCCTCGATCCGCGGATTGCAGCGCGGCTATCTCGGCGGTCGCGAGCTTGCGACCGATTTCCGCCACCCCGAGACCGGCGCGCCCTACAATCCGGACTTTGCCGCGATGGCGCGCTCGGCCGG
The DNA here is from genome assembly GCA_046725125.1 of Pseudomonadota bacterium. Lineage (GTDB taxonomy): Bacteria > Pseudomonadota > Alphaproteobacteria > Rhizobiales > Xanthobacteraceae > VAZQ01. The sequence continues at coordinate 4,112 of JBKOXY010000382.1, forward strand.
CATCGCGGGCGTGAACGTCGACCGCGCCGCCGATCTTGCCGACGCGTTGCGAGCTGCGCTTGCGTCACGCCGGCCGTATCTGATCAACGCCAATATCGGCGCCGACAAGAATCCGGGCGGCGCGGGCGTGTGGGAGCTGCCCGGATTGGGCCAGAGCCAACCGGCCTTCGGCGGACGCTACCAACCTTGATCGCGGGCTGCGAGGCGTCATCGGAGCGGGAGAGGCAGGAATGAAAGGACTCGTCGCGGCATGGGTCGCCGCAATCTTTGCGGCGCTTGTTGCGAACTCCGCCGCTGCCCAAACCGCGTTCCCCGCCCGCACCGTGAAATTCATCGTCCCCTTCCCCGGCGGCGGCATCAATGACGTGCTGGCCCGCATCGTCGGCGACAGGCTCCAGGCCAAGTGGGGACAGCCGGTCGTGGTCGAGAACAAGACCGGTGCCGGCGGCAATATCGGCGCCGACCTCGCTTACCAATCCGAACCCGACGGCTACACGCTGTTGCTCAGCCCGCCGGGCCCGCTGGCCATCAACCAGACTCTCTACAAGCACCTCTCCTACAAACCGCAGGAATTCGTGCCGATCACGGTGGTCGGCTCGGTGCCGAACGTCGTCATCGTGCGCAAGGAGCTGCCGGTGACCTCGCTCAAGGAGCTGATCGACCATGTCAGGACAAACCCGGGAAAGGTGACCTTCGGCAGCCAGGGCAACGGCGCCACGCCCCATCTCACCGCCATGATGTTCCAGGGGATGACGGACACGCAGATGGTGCACGTGCCCTACCGCGGCGAAACGCTGGTGCTCAACGACATGATCGGCGGCCACGTCGACGTCTTCTTCGGGAATATCGCGGCGGGCGGCCCGCCCTTCCGCGACGGCAGGGTGAAGATCCTGGCGATTGCCGATACCCGCCGCTCGCCGGTGCTGCCCGAGATTCCAACCACGGCCGAGGCCGGCTTGCCGGGCCTCGTGTCCACCGGCTGGTTCGCGCTGGCGGCGCCGCCGAAGACCGCGCCGGCATTGGCCTCCGACATCGCCAAAGCCGCGGTGGAAGTGATCAAGACGCCGGACGTGCAGGCTAAGTTCCGCGCCGCGAGCGTCGAGCCGATCGGCAACAGCCCGGCCGAGATGGCGGCCTTCATCAAGGCGGAAGCGCAACGCTGGGGCGAGGTCATCAAAAAGAACAATATCGTCGTGGATTGAGACATCGCGAAGCGCAGCGGGTCCGCGCGGTCAAGAATTCGCGGCAATGTGACGGACGAACGAACGGCGCCGGACGCGCGGCGTCGTCGGCGTATCCGATGAGATGATCCCATCCTATAGCTGACGTGGGTCGTTTCGTTCGGCTTAAGGCGACGCCGAATCCGGACCCCTCCTGCCCGGTGATCGCTTTCGCCTCGCGTCGTTCGCTCACCCCAATCGGCTCACTGCGTGGCGACTAGAGCGTGGGATAAGTAAAGGAATAGAGCACAGCCGAGAAGCACAAGTAAAAGAGCAAGCGCCACATCGATCCGCGATCCCGGACCTGGATGCGGCTCCTCGCTGTCGATGTTCTTCGCGGTAACTAGAAAGCGGATCGCTGCAATGGCAACCATGGCAGTGCCAAGAACGATAAGCGCCAGTCCAGCGATGTTGCCGAACTTCTGGCCCGGCAATGAGAGTGTGCGGCCGGCCAACGACGGAGCGGCGACCTCAAGAAACAGGTCGAACTTTTCCACGAGGAATCCGAAGGCCATGACGGCAATCGCCGTGCGGACCCACGCGAGGAACGTCCGCTCATTGGCGGCATGGTCACTGTAGCCACGGATCATAGCAGGCCTCATTCATCGTCAGACTCGCGGGCGCGCTCAGCCGGCGCCGCTTGCCCTGCCGGGCTCCATCGGGAGGCTCGAACCCTCCTCATACGCAGCGGTTGAGATGACGGAATGCTGACGCACGTGTTTATACCAGTATCGAAATGGTGGCGTCACGACCGCCGTTCTTTTGGAAGCGAGATTTACCCGCTCTGAATCGGATGGCCGATGGCATGCTGCTTTTTCCATACGCGCTCAGGCTCGGAAATGCTTCGATAGCTTGAGCCCCTGCGCCTGGTAGTTCGAGCCGATGCGCTCGCCATAGAGCGAGTGGGGTCGCTCCAGCATCTTCTCGTAGACGAGCCGGCCGACGATCTGGCCGTGCTCGAGGATGAAGGGCACTTCGCGCGAGCGCACCTCCAATACCGCGCGCGCCCCGCGCCCGCCGGCGCCCGCGTAGCCGAAGCCTGGGTCGAAGAATCCGGCATAGTGCACGCGAAACTCGCCCACCAGCGGATCGAACGGCACCATCTCGGCGGCGTAATCGGGCGGCACCTGCACCGCCTCTTTCGACGCGAGGATATAGAACTCGTCGGGGTCGAGGATGAGGCTCTGGTCCTTGCGCGAGCGCATCGGCTCCCAAAAGTCGGCGACGTCGTAGCCCGCGCGGCGCTCGACGTCGATCAGGCCGGTGTGGCGTTTGGCGCGGTAGCCGACAAGGCCGTCCGGACCAAGGCCGGACAGATCCACGCTCACCGCGATGCCTTCGCTCACGTCGGCGTCGCCGTCATCGACCAGGCGTTCGCGCACATGCAGCGCGCGCAACGCTTCGGCATCGAGCAGCGCATTGCCGCGGCGGAAGCGGATTTGCGACAGGCGGGAGCCCTCGCGCACCAGCACCGGAAACGTGCGCGGGCTGATCTCGGCATAAAGCGGACCGTGATAGCCCGCCGAGATATGGTCGAAGCCGCGGGTCTCGTCGGCGATCACGCGGGTGAAAACGTCGAGCCGGCCGGTCGAGCTCTTGGGGTTGGCGGCGGCCGCAATATGGTCGGGCAGCGCCAGGCTTTCGATCAGCGGCACGATGTAGACGCAGCCGGTTTCGAGCACGGCGCCGTCGCCGAGCGCGATCTCGTGCAGCTTCAAATGGTCGATGCGCTCGGCAACCGTGGTGTCTGGACCGGGCAAGAAACTGGCGCGCACGCGATAGGCCACTTCGCCGAGCCTGAGATCGAGGCTTGCGGGCTGGATCTGGTCGGGGACGAAGTCATAGGCGGGCAGAATGGCGCCATCGCCCGCGAGCGCCGCGATCATATGGTCGGGCAGGATGCCTTTTTGGTCGACTGCAAAGGCGAGCGGCACGATGCAAAGTCCCCGATGACGCCCGAGCATTTTCCGCCGGCTTGACGCACAGTTGCGTCATTGCCGGGCATAGCGCGTCCTCAAGGGCGTTAACGCCCGTCTTCGACGGGCTTTGGACGCGCGTAAACGCGCTTATGACCCGGCAATCCATCTTCTTCGCAAGATTTCTCGCGAAGAGTGATGGACCCGCGGGTCAAGCCCGCGGGTGACCAGGGATGTAGCGGATGACCGTCTTGACGAAAAGCCGTGGATCGCGCTAGACCATCGTTATCCCGTGGTCATTTGAGCCGGCCGGCTTGCAGCCACGTAAAACAAATCGCTAAAAGGCCGGGGACGCGTAGGACCCGGCGGAGCTTTTCGGCCGGGTTTTTTGTTGGGCAAAGGAGACCCTGATGTCCGCGTCCGCGCAACGAAGCTACCGCCCCGAGACCCAACTCGTGCATGCCGGAATCCTGCGCTCGCAGTTCGGCGAGACGTCGGAGGCGCTGTTCCTCACCCAAGGCTACGTCTACGACAGCGCCTTGAGCGCGGAAAAACGCTTCAAAAACGAAGAGCCCGGCTACCAATACTCCCGCTTCTCCAACCCGACGGTGACCATGTTCGAACAGCGCATGGCCGCGCTCGAAGGCGCGCAGGCCGCGCGCGCGACCGCGACCGGCATGGCGGCGGTCACCACCGCCCTGATGGGCCAGGTCAGGGCGGGCGATCATATCGTGTCGTCGAAGGCACTGTTCGGCTCCTGCCTCTATGTCGTCGAGGAGCACCTGCCTCGCTACGGCGTTGCCTCGACGCTGGTCGACGGCACCGACCTCGACCAGTGGCGCAAGGCCGTGCGACCGAACACCAAGACCTTCTTCCTCGAAACCCCGACCAATCCGGCGCTGGAGGTGCTCGACATCAAGGCGATCGCCGAGATCGCCCATGGGGCGGGCGCGACGCTGGTCGTCGACAACGTGTTCTCGACCCCGCTGTTCCAGCGACCG
>JBKOXY010000116.1:0-3265 GCA_046725125.1 Pseudomonadota bacterium
GCATTGATGATTACAGACGAGCCTTGCCTGAGTAGCGGCAAGGCTTTTTGAATCGTGAAGTAAGCCCCTTTGAAATTGACGGCTATCACCTTGTCGAAGCTTTGCTCTGTCACCTCTTCGAACAACAGGAACTCACTGTAACCTGCATTTACGAAGACGCCGTCCAGGTGCCCGAACTCCCGCTTGATCGTGGCGAACATCGCGTCGAGGTCGGAAAGATTGCTGACGTCCGCGCGAACGGCGAGACTTCCGGCTCCAAGGGTCTCCTTAGCCGCCTGCAGCGTCCCCTCGTTCAAGCCGCAGATGGCGACGCGCGCGCCCTCTCTGTCAAATTCCTGCGCCGCGGCCAGCCCGATCCCACTGTTGCCGCCGGTGATAAGGATATTCTTGTTCGCTAGTCTACCCATTGTCGTCACTCCTTTAGATTAACCATGCCCGTGCCGGTCTACGCCCAATTCCGTGCCCGCGATGTGCTCGCGTCGTCGGATGGGAGAAACACGACAGCTTTCGCGATTTCATCGGGTCGCCTGTGGACCTGACAATCATTTCTGTCCGGTGCCTTGACATACGAGTATATACGCCCACATAAGTGCATATACACGTTTGTCAAGAAGGAGGATTTTGATGTCCGTCGATACCCTGCCGAGCTCCGAGGAGTGCAATTGCTTTGCCGTCCGCGCAGCGGCCAGGCACGTCACGCAATCTTACGATCAGTTCCTGGCGCCCACCGGCCTGCGCACGACCCAATTCACCATTCTCGCGAAGCTCAGGCGGAAGGGGCCGTTGACGATCAACGCGCTAGCCGAGGCCATGGTGATGGATCGCACCACCCTGGGCCGGAATATTCTGCCGTTGGAGCGGGACGGACTGATCAGGGTCGAACCGGCCGCATCGGACCGCCGCGCCAAAGACCTTCACCTGACCAAAGCGGGCGAGAAACGCTTCCTTGCGGCGCTAAAGAGATGGTCCGCAGCACAAGCGCGATTTGACACCGTCTTTGGAGCCAAGCGCGGTGCGGACCTACGTGCATTGCTGCGAGCGGTCGTGGCGAGCGAATTTGCGCCTGCTGACCACGGCGGCGCCCTGGCCAACAACGGGTAGGGTGTAGCCTAGCTTTTGAAAGGACATGCAAATGCCGGTCGCCAAGATCCACGTCCTCGAAGGACAATACGACAAGGCTCGTCTCGGCAAGGTGTCGACGGCGGTTCAAAATGGACTGATGAGCGCGCTGGGCATTCCGCCGGACGACTTCTTCCAGATCATTCACATCCTGCCGCGAAGCCAATTCCTGCACACGCCGTCGTTCCTGGGCCTCAAATATTCGGATGACCTGATTATCTTGGAGGTCACTTTCATCTCCGGCCGTCCCAAAGAGAAGCGACTGGGATTGTTGAAGGCCTTGAACGACGGCGTAGTCGCGGCTGCCGGAATCTCTCCGGATGATCTGATGACGACGCTCTACGAGGTCCCCGGCGAGAACATCTCTTTCGGCCGAGGGCTCGCTCAGCGAGCCCATATCTCGGACACCAATCCAAAGGCCGCGGACGCGGCCACGACAAGGAGAACCTGAGATGGAAACCCATGGATCAGCCGTCTGGCAGGGCGGCATCAAGGACGGCAAAGGCGCGATCTCGACCAAGAGCGGCGCGCTCAAGGACTATCCCTATGGTTTCAGCAGCCGCTTCGAGGGCAAACCCGGCACCAATCCCGAGGAACTCATCGGGGCGGCACACGCCGGATGCTTCACCATGGCTCTGTCGCTCATTCTCGGCGAGGCCAAGCTCACCGCCGAGCACATGGAGACCACGGCCGAAGTCTCGCTCGATAAGGTGGCCGACGGCTACGCCATCACCGCCGTCCGTCTGACCTTGAAAGCCAAGGTGCCCGGCGCGAACCAGACCAAATTCGAGGAGCTTGCGGCCAAGGCCAAGGCCGGCTGTCCCGTTTCCAAGCTGCTCAATGCCAAGATCACCCTGGACGCAACGCTGGTCAATTGATCAGCGGCGACCTTCGACCGCGGAGCGTCCCATGATGTCGTCTCGTCTCGCAGCCGCGCTTGCTCGTCGGCGTGTGCACTACGGATGGATGATTGTGGGTGTCACTTTTCTGACCATGCTGGTGACCGCGGGCGCAGTGGGCGCTCCCGGCGTGCTGATCCTGCCGCTGCAAAAGGAATTCGGGTGGCAGAACGCCGAAATCTCCTCGGCGCTCGGCATCCGCTTTCTGCTGTTCGGGCTGATGGCCCCGTTCGCCGCCGCGTTGATCAATCGATTCGGCATGCGGCGGATCGCGCTCTCGGCGCTCCTGCTCATCGCCGCCGGACTGTTGCTATCGCTCGCGATGACGCGGGTGTGGCAGCTGGTGTTGTTGTGGGGCGTGGTCATCGGGCTCGGCACGGGACTGACCGCGCTCGTCTTGGGTGTCACCGTTGCGACGCGATGGTTCTCGACGCGACGCGGTCTCGTGACCGGCCTTCTGACCGCGAGCTCAGCGACCGGCCAGCTCCTGTTCTTGCCGCTCCTCGCCAGCGTATCCGAACGACTGGGTTGGCGCCCCGCCGTGGCGATGGTTTGCGGTGCGCTCGCGCTGACTGCTTTTGCCGTGCTTGCCTTCATGCGTGACCGGCCCGCCGATGTCGGTCAGCAGCCGTTCGGTCAGGCAGCCGGCGATGATGCGGCGAACGTTGCGGCAACCATCCCGGCGGCACCGATCTCGCCATGGCATGCTTTGCGCGAAGCCAGCAGGACAGGCGTGTTCTGGGTCTTGTTCGGCACGTTCTTCATCTGCGGTGCCAGCACCAACGGACTTATCCAGACACACTTCATCCCGCTCTGTGCAGATTTCGGGCTGCCGGCCGTGGGCGCCGCCAGCGTGTTGGCGGCGATGGGCATGTTCGACATCGTCGGCACCATCGGGTCGGGTTGGCTCTCCGACCGCTACGACAGCCGCTGGCTTCTGTTCTGGTACTACGGCTTGCGCGGGCTCTCGCTCATGTATCTGCCGTTCTCGGATTTCACGTTCTATGGTCTATCACTGTTCGCATTGTTCTATGGCCTCGACTGGATCGCGACGGTGCCGCCGACTGTAAAGCTCACGGTCACGCGCTTCGGCCGCGAGCGCGCCAACCTGGTGTTCGGGTGGATTTTTGCCGGGCACCAGCTGGGCGCGGCAACGGCGGCGTTTGGAGCGGGCGTGTCTCGCACCGTGCTCCTGAGCTATCTGCCGGCGTTCTTTGCCGCTGGCGCATTGTGTCTGATTGCGGCCG
>JBKOXY010000316.1:0-2283 GCA_046725125.1 Pseudomonadota bacterium
ACGTTCTGGCTGAACGTGGTGCCGAGCGTGGCGAGGCGCTCGTTGATGTCGGCGAGCCGCGCCTTCGCCGCGGCGTCAAGCGCAGCGCCGGCGCGGACAAATTTCAAGTGATAGCGCTCGAGCAAGCGCCGCTGCTCGGCCGAAAGCGCAAGCCGCTCGCGTGTCCGGTAGAGGGTGTCGATGCGGCCGAACAGGGCCTCGTCCATGAGGATCCTGTCCCAGTGCTTGGCCTCGAGCGGGGCCAGCTCGCGCTCGATCGCGAGAATCGCATCGTTGGTGTGGGCGCCGGCGAGGAGATCGAAAACGTCGACCGCTCGTGTGAGCGTCGCCCCGCTCGATTCGAGCGCCTCGATGGTGTTGGCGAAGGTCGGCGCGGCCGCATTGCCGGCAATGGCCGCGACCTCGGCCGCGTGCGCGGCAAATGCGCGGGCAAAGGCAGGCCGGAAATGCTCCGGCTTGATCCGGCCGAAGGCCGCCACGCCGAACGGGCCGCCCCATTCCGCGAGCAACGGGTTGTCGCCGGCTTCGGAGGCGAAGACTTGGGTCTGCTCGTTCATATGGGTCATATGGGATGTCAACGCGTGCATTGCACCTTCGAGGCGGCCGAAGTCGGATAGATCCCACTTCGGCTGAGAGGGGCAGCGCGCGATGCGGCCGGCGAGTCAGATCGCCAGGAACCTGTTGCGCGTCTGGAAATCCTTGAACGTGTTCTCCGGCACCTCGAAATTGGTCGCCAGCAGGAGGTGCGGATTGGCTCCGATCCAATCGGCGAGCGAGATCGACTCATAAGTGCCGTTGTTGAGCGCGAGCAGGAGCTCGACATCCTCGTTGCCGATGTTCTCGATATAGTGCCCGTAGCCCTGCGGCACGTAGCCGACGTCGCCGGCGTTGAACTCTTCGGTGCGGACGCGGCCGTGAGACCCGAACACGGTCATGCGGGCGCGGCCGGCAATATAGTATTGCCATTCGTCGGCGTTGGGATGCCAGTGCGGCTCACGCAGCGCGCCGGGCTTGATCTGCATGAGCGCGCCGGTGACGGTCGTCGAGATCGGAAACTGGCGCTGCGATACCAGGCGATTGGTGCCGCCCGGATAAGTGTCCGGGCGCTGGGCGAGCAGGCGGTAGCGATGGGTGAGCGGCCCGCTATCGAGCGTGCCGGGCACCGGATTGGCGGGAAGCGGCGGCGGCACCGGTCCCTTGGCGATATAGACCTCGCGCTTGGGGAAATTCGCGAAGGTCGACGCCAGCACGCCGAAGTACTTCGCCAGCACCTCGGGCGGCGTATGTCCGACCCAATCGGTGATGCTGAACGTGCCGAACTCCGAAAAGTAGCCGTTGTCGAACACCAGCACGAACAGGCAGTCCTCGGAGCCGATGCCTTGGATCGAGTGGCCGAACCCGCGCGGGAAATACCAGACGTCGCCGGCATTGAAGTCGACGATCTGCGACTGGCCTTGCGGGTTGATGGTGGTGACGCGGCATTGGCCCTTGATCACGTAAGCCCACTCCGCCGCATTGGCGTGCCAGTGCAATTCGCGCAGGCCCCCAGGGACGAGCGACATCAGCACGCCGGCGATCGCCTGCGACACCGGGAATTGCGCCACCGTCGCCTCTTTCGCCCAGCCGCCGTCCCACGTTTTGGGTGCGACCGCGCCGAGCTGGAAGCGGAAGGACGGCAGCTCGGCGCCGGCCAGCGGCGCCGGCGTGGGCCCGAACGGCGGCTGTCCCTGCCCGAAAGTCTCCGTGCTCGTTGCAGCCGCCACCACACCGCCGGCAGCGGCGGCGCCCAGCATGTCGCGACGTGAGAATTCGGTCATTCGTAACCTCCTCGGATCGAGCGCCCTGCCGTGTCGGCCGCGCAGACCGGTGTCACAGCTCCCAATCGCGAGTCAACCAAGCTCGGCATGCCCGTCGCACCGGCGTATTCTGGGCGCACCCGCAGCGACCCAATCAAATGGAGGCCCCATGAGCGCCATCACCCTCGCGCAGGCCGACCGCCTCATCGACGCCATCCTCGCGCGCGGCGCCGAGCTCGATTGCCGGCCGCTCTCGGTGATCGTGGTCGAGCCCGGATGCAAGGTGAAGGCGTTCAAGAAGGAGGACGGCAGCTCCATGATCCGGTTCGAGATGGCCTACAGCAAGGCCTATGCCGCGCTCGCCATGGGGCGCTCCTCCAAGCTCGTGAAAGTGCGCGCCGAGGAGAAGCCGATCTTCATGCGCTATCTCATCGCTGCGACCGACGAACAGATTTTTCCCGAGGGCGGCGGTTTGCAGATTCGCGAT
>JBKOXY010000015.1:0-3188 GCA_046725125.1 Pseudomonadota bacterium
CGCTCCATCAAATAGCGCACCTCCGCGGCCGTGAGGTCGGCACCGATGCAGGGCCCGAGGTCCTCGAGGCGCCGCGCGGACCCGAGCACGCGTTCGACGCGCGTGCCATAGGCGCGCACCAGGCGCAACGCGTGCTCCTCGCTCAAAAATGGTCGCGATTTGCGCGTTTTGGCCACGAGTGCCTCGACGCCGTCATAGGGAAATTCACCACCCGGCAGGTGCGAGTCCTTGGTCCAAGCCGATCCGATCGCGATCACATGCGCAAGACGGTCGAGCGCGTGCTCAGCCAGGCGGCGATAGGTTGTGATCTTGCCGCCGTAAATAGTCAGAAGCGGCGCCTCACCATCGCGCTGATCGAGGGTCAGGACATAATCGCGGGTTACGTCCTGCGCTTTTCTCGAGCCGTCGTCGTAGAGCGAACGAACGCCGGCGAACGACCAAACCACGTCGGCGGAACCGAGGGTCGCGCGAAAGTGCTCGTTCGCCACGTCGCAGAGATAAGCGATCTCGTCGGCAGTGGGCTCGATGCCACTCGGATCACCGGCAAAGCTTTGGTCGGTGGTTCCGATCAGCGTGAAATCCCGCTCGAATGGGAGCGCGAAGACGACCCGCCGGTCGTGTGTCTGGACGATGTAGGCGCGATCGTGCTCGAACAGGCGCCGCACCACGATGTGGCTGCCCTTGTCGAGCCGTACGGGCACGGAAGTTGCATCACCGAGCGCGCCGCTCGCGAACAGCTTCAGCCAAGGCCCGGTGGCGTTCACGAGGACGCGGGCGGTCGCGACGTCGCGCCGGCCCCGCACGTCGAGCACGAGGCGCCATGCGGCACCCCGCTCTGCCTTGATGCAGCGGGTGCGGGTGCGGATTACAGCGCCGCGCTCGGCGGCGTCGAGCGCGCTGAGCACGACGAGACGCGAGTCGTCCGCGAAGCAATCCGAATATTCGAAGCCGTGTTCGTAGCGCCGCTTGAGCGGCGTGCCGAGCGGGTCATTTGCGAGGTCGATGGCGCGGGTCGGAGGAAGGATTTGCCGTCCGCCGAGGTGATCATAGATGAACAGCCCCCAGCGCAGCATCCACCTTGGACGCAGGCCCGGCTCGCTCGGCAGGACGAAGCGCATCGGCCGGATGAGGTGTGGGGCCATACGCAACATCACCTCGCGCTCGAGGAGGGCCTCGCGCACCAGCCGCAGCCATCCCTGCTCAAGATAGCGCAGCCCCCCGTGGATGAGCTTGGTCGAAGCCGACGACGTGCCGGACGCGAGGTCGTGCTGCTCGATCAGCAGGACACGCAGCCCGCGGCCGGCGGCGTCGCGGGCAATCCCGGTGCCGTTGATGCCGCCGCCGACAATGGCCAGGTCGAAGTCGGCCATCCCTGCTGATTCCTCTCTGCGCGGGCGTGGAGCATGGCGCGGCGGGTATGTCGGCTCAAGATAGTCGACGCATGACGCGGCCTTGCTTCGGGCGAGCCATGGGCGATGATGCAAGCGCGTTTGCAAGCAACGGGAGAGGCCGATGGATTATCGCGATCGCCATGTCGTCGTTACCGGCGGGACCGGAGCGCTCGGCACCGCGATGGTTGGCGCGCTGATCGAGGCCGGCGCCGTCTGCCACGTGCCCTATATCGATCGGGCGGAAGCCGATCGCTTCGCGTTCCGCAACCATGCCAAGGTCAAGCTCGTCGCCGATATCGAGCTGACCCAGGAGGCCGCTGTGGCCAAGCTCTACGGCACCGTGCCGAAGCTCTGGGCCTCCATCCACATCGCCGGCGGTTTTGCCATGGCGCCCGTCGGGGAGACGACGAAATCCGATTTGATGAAGCAAATCGAGATGAACTTCGTCACCGCGTTTCTCTGCTGCCGGGCCGCCGTCAATGCCATGACACCCACCGGGGCGGGCGGGCGCATCGTCAATGTCGCGACCCGCCCCGCGCTCGAATGGCGCACGGGCGCCGGCATGGCTGCCTATACCGCCAGCAAGGCAGCGGTCGGAGCGCTCACTGTAGCGCTAGCCGAGGAAGTCGTGAAAGCAGGCATTCTGGTCAATGCGATCGCGCCCTCGACCATGGATACCCCGGCGAACCGGCAGACCATGCCCAGGGCGGACCATGCCGCCTGGGCGAAAGTCGACGAGGTAGCGGCGACGATCCTATTCCTGGCGTCGCCGGAGAACCGCGTCACCCGCGGGGCCGTGGTGCCGGTTTATGGGCGAACCTAGCGTGACGCGCGGGACACTCGGCGCGCTCCTGGCGACTGCCGTCACTCCGCCGCCGGAACGACGTCACGCGTCGGCGCGCGGGCAAGCCGCGTCACCGCGCTTGCCGCGACGATCGCGTGCTGCTGCGCATACGCCTCGTGGTTCTGCTCGATGTGCTCGAGATCGTAAAGGTAATTCACCATCAATCCATGTGATTGCTGCAGCGCCCGCTCCGACGTATCGGCGAGGAAGTTGAGCCGTTCGAGCCGCGCGCCGTTGCCGAGATGGAAGCGCGCAACCGAATCGAGCGGCGTGCCGCGGGCACCGCGCGCGTGCAGATAGTACCAGGCGGCCGCTCGCAGCAGCGGCTCGTGAACCATCTCGGCGATCGCCTCATCCCGCCACCAATCAGGGCGGTCGAGAACGGCGAGCGCCGTGCGATCCTCCGCACTGAGCGCAACCGACCCCTCCTTGACGCGCTCGCGCTTGAGCCATTCCGCAAAGTTCGGCGCCGGCGACAGCGTGATGAAGGTCGCCAGGCGCGGAATTTCACGGCTGACTTCTTCGACCACTTGCTTGATGAGAAAATGGCCGAAGGACACGCCGGCCAGCCCGCGCTGGCAATTGGAGATCGAATAAAACACCGCCGTGGTCGCTCGCTCGGGTTCGACCGGATCGCGTTTTGCGGACAGAATCGGATCGATCGCTGCCGGGATGCCGCGGGTGAGCGCAACCTCCACGAAGATCAACGGCTCGTCGACCAGTGCCGGATGGAAGAACGCGTAGCAGCGTCGGTCAGGCGAGTCGATGCGCGCGCGCAGGTCGTTCCAGTCGCGGATCGTGTGCACCGCCTCATAGCGGATGATCTTCTCCAAAAGGTTCGCTGGGGTCGACCAGTCGATGCTCCTGAGCAGGAGGAAGCCGCGGTTGAACCAGGACGAGAACAGGTGGAGGAAGTCGTCGTCGATGACCGCGAGATCGTCGCGGTGATCCAT
>JBKOXY010000267.1:0-13922 GCA_046725125.1 Pseudomonadota bacterium
GGAGCGCGGATCGAGATCCTCCTCGTTATGGTGCGGCTCGAGACCGAGCGGGTCGAGATTGGCGTAGAAGTGCCCGCGCGCGCGGTAGGCGCGAATCAGCATCAAGGCGCGGATCGAATCGCGCGTCGCCTGCTGGACCTCGGCGGTGGAGACGTCGACGCCTGCGGCCTGCGCCCGCGCCTTGACCTTGTCGCCGAGCGCCCGCTCCACCTCGCGCCAATCGCCGTCGAGCGCGGAGATGAGCTCGCTACGCGCAGGCGGGTAGGGCCGCTGCCATGACGGCCCGCGCGCATTTGTCATGACGTCGGCGCGGTCGTCCTTCAGGCTCTGAAAGAACGCCTGCCATTGGGCATCGACCGCGTTGGGGTCGGTCTCGTAGCGAGCGTAGAGGTTCTCGATGTAGTCGGCATTGCCGCCGTAAAGGAACGAGGTGCGGGCGAAGGCGGCGTTGGCATCCTGACGAGACATGCTCAGGTCCTGTAACGTTGAGCTTTTGGCGGGCCGCTGATCGGCCGCCGGGAGGAGAATCCGGCGGCGGGTCTACTTATTACATCATTTATGCTGCAGTTGCGTTGTGGCAATCCACAAGAACTGAATTCTCGTTCATTCCGCCGTAGCTAACGAGAACCACCGCCAATCAATGGCTGGAGAGTTATCGCCTTGCGAGCTCCCCCTAACGAAGAGGGCCGCTTGCGGGTGCAAGCGGCCCTCGGCTCTGAACTCAAATCAGCGACTAATATCCCCCGCCCCATTTGTAGTTCAGGCCAACGCGCACGATGTTATCGGTCAGGCGGCTGTTGAAGGTCGCGGTCAGGGCGGCAGGCGGTATGGTAACCGTCTGCTCCAACTTGCCGAGGTCCAAATAGAGGTATTCGACCTTCGCGCTCCAGCCGCCGCCGAACGCGCCCTCGATGCCGCCGCCGGCGGTCCAGCCGGCCCTCACGTCATTGACGCTTGCCGTCGCAACGGTTCCGACGCCGGCCGTGTTGGCGGTGTAAGTGTCCTTGGTCTGCCCGTAAGCCACACCAGCCGTTCCGTACAACAGGAGATTGGGAGTGGCCAGAAAGCCAAGGCGCGGCCGCGTGGTGCCGAACCACTCGAGCTTATGATCGGTGGTCAACGCGGTGGGAGGAAGTGCCAGGACTGGAAACGTCGAGCCGCCTTTCTGACCGGAGGCCTGGATGTCGGTCTCCAACCCGAATACCCAGTTTCCAAACTGATAGTTGTACCCGGTTTGGACGCCGCCGATAACGCCGTCGACGTCTTGGGATTCCTGCACATTGACGCCGAGGCCGACAAGACTACCAGTATGGTCGTTTTTCGATTGACCCCAGCTGTAGCCGACGTTCCCGCCCCAATAGATGCCGGTCCAGCTGTAGACGGGCGGCGGCGGTGGCGCATAGGCCGGTCTTGAAAGGTCCGCGGCCCCCGCGGAAGCCGCCGCCAGCACAACGAAAGCGGTCGTAGCAAGAAAGAGCTTCTTCATCACGAATCCCCCGTCCGATGTTCGGTTCGGCAAGCCGCTGCCCTAACTTTTCCCCGGCAACAACTCGACCCTGTACGCGGCGCTCGGATAACGCCTGCGCGTGTCCTTTCTTAGCCTGGCCCCTTGAGATAAGCTGTGACCCATTCGCCACAGTCGCGGCCAAAAGCGACTCTCAGAGGCACCTGGGTAGGTCGTCCCAACACTTTTTTGCTCCCGCACGCCGCCATGTCCCGGTAGCGGCTTGCCATTTTACCTCCGCAGCAGCTCGGCCAAGGTGTTGCCCAAACGCGCCGGCGACGGGGAGACCTTAATGCCGGCTGCTTCCATGGCCGCAATCTTGCTTTCCGCGTCGCCCTTGCCGCCGGAGATGATGGCACCGGCGTGACCCATACGGCGGCCGGGCGGCGCGGTACGGCCGGCAATGAATCCCACCATCGGCTTTTTGCGACCGCGTTTGGCTTCGTCGGCGAGGAATTGGGCCGCGTCCTCCTCGGCCGAGCCGCCGATCTCGCCGATCATCACAATCGCCTCGGTCGCCTTGTCGGCCAAGAACATCGCCAGCACGTCGATGAACTCGGTGCCCTTCACCGGATCGCCGCCGATGCCGACCGCCGTGGTCTGGCCGAGTCCCGCGCTCGTGGTCTGAAAGACCGCCTCATAAGTGAGCGTGCCCGAGCGCGACACGATGCCGACCTTGCCGGGCGCAAAAATATTGCCCGGCATGATGCCGATCTTGCATTCGCCCGCGGTCATAACGCCTGGACAGTTCGGTCCGATCAGCCGCGACGTCCCGCCCGACAACGCGCGCTTGACCTTCACCATATCGAGCACCGGAATGCCCTCGGTGATGCAGACGATGAGGGAGATTTCCGCCTGGATCGCTTCGCAAATCGCGTCCGCAGCGCCGGCCGGCGGCACGTAGATTACGCTCGCGTCGCAATCGGTCTTCTCCTTCGCCTCCGCCACGGTATTGAAAACGGGCAGGCCGAGATGGGTGGCGCCGCCTTTGCCCGGCGACGTGCCGCCCACCATTTTGGTGCCGTAGGCGATCGCCTGCTCGGAATGGAACGTGCCGTTCTTGCCAGTGAAGCCCTGGCAGATGACCTTGGTGTTCTTGTCGATGAGAATGGACATGCGTGCGTTCAGCGATGCGGCGAGCTTGGTTCATCTCCCCCTGACGGGAGTCTGAAAGAGAGAGCGCGAGCGACATCGCCGCGCGTTTTTCGGCCTGGCGCCATCGTCAGCCCCCTTTCACCGCCGTGACGATCTTCTTTGCGGCGTCGTCGAGATCGTCGGCGGAGGTGACGTTGAGGTTGGATTTCGCGATGATGTCTTTGCCAAGCTCCACGTTGGTGCCTTCGAGCCGCACCACCAGCGGCACCCGCAAGCCCACCTCTTTCACTGCCGCGACCACACCTTCGGCGATGACATCGCATTTCATGATGCCGCCGAAAATGTTGACCAGGATGCCCTGCACTTTGGGATCGGCGGTGATGATCTTGAAGGCGGCCGCAACCTTCTCCTTGCTGGCGCCGCCGCCGACGTCGAGGAAATTCGCCGGCGCTTGGCCATAAAGCTTGATGATGTCCATGGTCGCCATGGCAAGGCCTGCGCCGTTGACCATGCAGCCGATGGTGCCGTCGAGCGCGACGTAATTGAGATCGTATTTCGACGCCTCGATCTCCTTCTCGTCCTCCTCGGTGAGATCGCGCAACGCCACTATGTCGGGATGGCGGTAGAGCGCGTTGTCGTCGAAGCTGATCTTGGCGTCGAGGCAGACCAGCTCTTTGCCTCTGGTGACGACAAGCGGATTGATCTCGAGCAGGCTCATGTCCTTGGCGGTGAAGGCGGCATATAGCTGCGTCACCAGTTTTTCCGCCTCCTTGGCGAGATCGTCGTGCAGCCCGAGCGCCTGCGCCACCCGCCGTCCATGATGCGGCATGATCCCGGTCGCGGGATCGACGGCGAAGGTCATGATCTGTTCGGGCCGCGTGCGCGCAACCTCCTCGATGTCCATCCCGCCCGCGGTCGAAGCCACGAAGGCGATGCGCGAGCTTTCGCGGTCGACGAGCGCCGAGAGATAGAACTCGCGGTCGATGGCCGAACCTTCCTCGATATAGAGGCGGTGGACCTGCTTACCGTGCGGGCCGGTCTGATGGGTGACGAGCACCGCGCCGAGCAGGCGCTCGGCCTCCTTGCGCACGTCCTCCTTCGACTTGACCAACTTGACGCCGCCGGCCTTGCCGCGCCCGCCGGCGTGGATCTGCGCCTTGACGACGAGCAACGGCGCGCCGAGATCGCTCGCAGCCTTGACCGCCTCCTCGATCGAAAAGGCCGCATGCCCGCGCGGCAACGGCACGCCGAATTCCCGCAACACCGCCTTGGCTTGATATTCGTGGATGTTCATGCGGACCTTTACGTGTCCCGGATGCAGCGCATGCGGACCAGTTTACGCACTCTCGGCAAGCTTGGCTGCTTTGCGCCTCTGGCGCGCAGCGCTGCCGCGCTTCGCCCGCGACATGACCATCCTCACTTCGCCAGATTGGGCGCGATCTTCTTGCAAGCCTCGACCAGCGTTGCAACGGCCTCGGCCGACTCTTCGAACATGGCACGTTCGGCGCTGTTCAGCTGAATCTCGACGATGCGCTCGACGCCCTTCGCGCCGATCACGGCGGGTACGCCGACATAAAGGTTCTTGATCCCGTACTCGCCGTTGAGATAGGCCGCGCACGGAAGGACGCGCTTCTTGTCCTTGAGAAAGCTCTCCGCCATGGCCACGGCTGACGCCGCCGGCGCGTAGAAGGCCGAGCCACTCTTGAGCAGGTTGACGATCTCGGCGCCGCCGTCGCGCGTGCGCTGGACGATCTCGTCGAGCCGCGCCTGCGTCGTCCATTTCATTTTGACCAGATCGGGCAGCGGGATGCCGGCAACGGTCGAATAGCGAATCAGCGGCACCATGCTGTCGCCATGACCGCCGAGCACGAAGGCGGTGACATCCTCGACCGAGACGTTGAATTCGTCGGCGAGAAAAAAACGAAAGCGCGCGCTGTCGAGCACGCCCGCCATGCCGACGACCATTTGCTTGGGCAGGCCGCAGGCCTTTTGCAGCGCCCAGACCATGGCGTCGAGCGGATTGGTGATGCAGATCACGAACGCACCCGGCGCGTATTTTTTGATGCCGGCGCCGACCTGCTCCATCACTTTGAGGTTGATGCCGAGAAGATCGTCGCGACTCATGCCCGGCTTGCGCGGCACGCCGGCGGTCACGATGCAGACCACGGCGCCGTCGATCGCATCGTAGGAATTGGTGCCGGTGAAACGCGCATCGAAGCCCTCGACGGGTGAATGCTGGACGAGGTCGAGCGCCTTACCCTGGGGGATGCCTTCGGCGATGTCGAACAGCACGACGTCGCCGAGCTCTTTGAGGCCAATAAGATGGGCGAGCGTGCCGCCGATCTGGCCGGCACCGATCAACGCAATCTTGGGACGCGCCATGTGGGGAAGAACCTCGGCTGGGGAACGGCAGAAAGCCCGGCAAAACGGGTCATAGACCGTTTTCGGCCTGCCGTTCAAGTCGCTGCCGTCTGCTTCTCACGTCTCTACCAGGCCTTCCGTCGACCCCGAGGCAACCGCATGGCCGTGCGGCAAGGCGAGATAAGCCTGCGAGCGCATCTCGATCAGACGCGAGGCTGTGCGCTTGAACTCGTACGCCTCGAAACCTTCGTTGGCGTCATAGAGCGCGTCGGGCTCGGCCTCGGCCGAGGCCACGAGCTTGACCGCATTGTCGTAGAACGTATCGATCAGGATGATGAAGCGTTTGGCCTCGTTGCGCCGCTCGTAGTCCATCACCGCGATATGATCGAACACGACGGTGTGGTACTCGCGCGCTATCTTGAGATAGTCGGCGGCGGCCAGCGGCTGTTGGCACAGATCGTGAAACGAGAACCGCGCCACTCCCATGGTCGCGCGCGGCACGTGAACAGTGCGCCCCTTCACCAGTAGATCCTGCGGTTCTCCCACGTGGCCGGCAGTGAGGCGCCGCCAGGCCTCGTCGAGAGCGGCGTCCGCCGCACGATCGGCGGGAACGTACCACACCGGCACGCCGCCGAGCTTTTCCAGCCGGAAGTCGGTGCGGGCATCAAGCTCGATGACCTCCATGTGCTCCTCGATGAGGGCGATGAACGGCAGAAACAGCGCACGATTGAGGCCGTCCTTGTAAAGCTCGCTCGGCGGCACGTCCGATGTCGCCACCACCACCACGCCAAGCTCGAACAGATGCTTGAACAGCCGTCCAAGAATCATGGCGTCGGCGATGTCGGTAACGTGGAATTCGTCGAAGCAAAGGAGCCATGTCTCCTGCGCAATGGCGGCAGCGGCGAGCGCGATCGGATCTTCGCCGCTGATTTCGCCCAATTTCGCCTTCTGACGCAGCGCGTAGATGCGCTCGTGCACCTCGGCCATGAATTCATGAAAATGCACGCGACGCTTGCGTACGACCGGCGACGCGGCGAAGAACAGATCCATCAGCATGGTCTTGCCGCGGCCGACATTGCCGAAGATGTAGAGACCCTTGATTGGCTCCGCCTCGCGTGCTCCGAACAGCCAGCCGAGGGAGGACGACTTGCGCGCGAGACGGCGCTCGGTCAGTCGCGTTTCGAGTTGCGCAAGCCTGTCGAGGACCGCCTGCTGGGCGGCGTCGCGTTCGATCTTTCCGGCGGCGACGCGCACCGCGTACTGCACTGAGACGGAGGCCGACATGAGCGGGAGGAATGGAGCGTTGCAGGAGGGCGATGAAATAGCGGCCTTGCACCGCCACCCGCAAGCCGAACTTTCGAACAGGGGGCGCAGTCGCGATCAACCGCTGTTCGATGGCCATGGATTGCCGCAATTCGCGGCACCGCTATCCTGCGCCGCAGGCGCCGCGATCGCGCGAGCGCCGCATGCTCTGGTCCGGCTGCGACCATCACCTTGAGCCGCCGATTTCAAAGACCGTGGTCGCCTTCCACCCAGCCGAAAGGGGTATGCAGAAACCCGGCGAATCGGCATAGTGCACTGCGGTAAAGCTGCACCAGAAATCGGGCCAAAGCGCGCATGGCAGCCATGTAACTTTAGCATGAAAAATCATTAACTTAATTGTGATCAATGCGCGTGCAAAAATGCCGTGGTTGGACTTATATTGCGACGCAATATGATTCGTGACCTCAGCCCCAGAGGAGTCGCTCATGCGCGAGCCGTTGCCCCGCGGCGGCCTGATCCGCAAATTGTGGATCGGCGAATCCGAACGTTACCGCGACCACCTGTTGCGTCTTGATGCCGCCAGCCGCCGCAACCGTTTTGCCGGCGCGGTATCGGACGAATTCGTGCGCGACTATGCCGATCTTTCATTCGGCATCGATGCGCTCATTCATGGCTTCTTCGTCGACGACACGCTGCGCGGCGCTGCGGAGCTGCGGCCGGTCGGATCACCCATGACGCGTGAAGCCGAGGCCGCGTTCTCGATCGAGAAGCCATGGCAGAGCCACGGCGTCGGTTCCATGCTGCTCGAGCGCACGCTGCTCGCCGCGCGCAACCGCGGCCTCAAATTCCTGCACATGGCGTGCCTCGCCGACAACAAGCGCATGCAGCAGCTCGCCCGCAAATACGATGCCGAGCTGAGCTTCGATTTTTTGAGCGTGGTAGGGGAGGTCGCCGCTGCTCGGCCGACGCCGCTCTCGCTGATGCGCGAAATTCTTGCCGACGGCCACGGCTTCGCCACGGCCATGTTTGACGTGCAGTCGCGGCTGCTCAAACCGGTGGAGTTCGGATGACAGCGAACACCAGCGTCAGGCTGCCAGCGGATAAGCCGCCTCGACCACATAGGGCCCACCGCCGACCGACGCGCGCGACGAGAACAGCACGAAGCGCGATACCTTGAACGGCGGCGAGCGGAACGGCGCACGCAGCGCCAAATAGTCTGCAACCTGCCGGTTCGATGATTCGCGCAGGCGCGCAAGCGAAACATGCGGCGTGTACTTGCGTCCCTCCGGTTCCAGCCCGACCCGTTGCATCAGCCGCTCGTGCTCAGCCTGGAGCTCCATGAGAGCCTGCACCGCGCCGAGCGTGGCCACGATCGCGCGCGGTCTGCGCCCGCCGAACGATTTAAGATCCTCCACCCGCAGTTCGAACGGTTCGCGCCGCACGCGTCCCAGCATGGATGCGACCTCGTGCGCGATAACGTCATCGACGTCGCCGATAAAGCGCAGCGTCACGTGATAGTTCTCGGGATCGATCCAGCGCGCGCCCGGTAGCCCGCCGCGCAGCACGGACAGCGACTGGCCCACATCGGAAGGAATTTCGAGACCGGTGAAGAGGCGCGGCATGGGAATCACTGCGATACTACATCTGCATATGGGACGACTCGCGGAGATTCGCACGCCTTGAGTGGTGGTTACATGACACGTTTGTCGCGCACGCGACTCACAAGCTCTTCGACCTTGGGCAGGATCCGTGCGACGATCGCGTCGACCCCGGCGACGGTCGGATGAAGGCCATCGCGCTGATTGAGCTCGGCTTCGCCGGCAACGCCGTCGAGGAAGAAGGGATAAAGCAGGAGATCGTTGCGGGCGGCAAGCTCGGAATAGATCGCCTCGAAATCGCGCCCAAAGTCGGGACCGAGATTGGGCGCCGCCCGCATGCCGGCGAGCAGTACGGCCACGCGCCGGTCGGCAAGGCGGCGCACGATCCCCTCGAGCGCGTGGCGCGTGATCTTCGGATCGATCCCGCGCAGCATGTCGTTGGCGCCGAGCTCGACGATGACGGCATCCGTCCCTTCGGGAATCGACCAGTCGAGGCGGGCAAGCCCGCTGGAGGCAGTATCGCCGGAGACCCCCGCATTGGTGACCTCGACCGCGAGGCCCTTGGCCCTGAGCGCCTGTTCGAGCTTGGCCGGAAAGGCTTGGTCGGCGGGGACCCCGAGGCCCGCGGTCAGCGAATCGCCCAAGGCCACGATCCGCACCGGCCGATCGGCAGCCGCGGCGGCCAGCGGGCGCATCGCGACGGCAAGCGCCAGCGCCATCGCAACCAGCGCAAATGTCTGGACCCGCGCCCTCCGACTCCCATATGACCGGGGCAGCGCCGTCCCGCCCGCAATCGAAGGCACCAAAGAGCAACGGAACATGCACGACACCTCGCCGTCAGGGCGCACGGACCCGGCGATCGCGCTCAGCGGTGTCAATCTCTCGCTCGGGCGGGGCGCGGCCCGCGTTCATATCCTCAAAGACATCAACCTGCATATAGGCCGCGGTGAGGCAATCGGCCTGGTCGGACCGTCAGGCTCCGGCAAGTCGACCTTGCTGATGGTTACGGCCGGGTTGGAGCGCGCCGACACCGGCTCGGTCGTGGTCGCGGGTGAGGCGCTCGGCACATTGAGCGAGGACGCGCTGGCGCGCTTCCGCGGGCGCAATGTCGGCATCGTCTTCCAATCCTTCCATCTCATTCCCACCATGACGGCGCTGGAAAACATCGCCGTGCCGCTGGAGCTTGCCGGTCTCGCCGACGCCCACGAGCGCGCCGCACGCGAGCTTGCCGCCGTGGGCTTGAGCGAGCGGCGGCATCACTATCCGGCCGAGCTTTCCGGCGGCGAGCAGCAGCGCGTAGCACTTGCCCGCGCGCTGGCGCCGAACCCGGCCATCCTCATCGCCGACGAGCCGACCGGCAATCTCGACGAAACCACCGGGGCGGAGATCATCGACCTTCTGTTCGCGGGCCACGCGCAACGCGGCACCACCCTCGTGCTCGTCACTCACGATGTCGCGCTCGCCGCCCGCTGCGACCGCGTGGTGCGATTGCGCTCGGGGCGAATCGAAGCTGCGCCGAAGCGTACGGGCGTGGAAGCGCACTCGTGAACGCGCTGCTATCTACCTCCCTTTCTCGCGGACACAGCGGCGGTCCGCTGCCCCTGCGCTTCGCCGCGCGCGAATTGCGCGGGGGCTTGCGTGGATTCTACGTGTTCATCGCCTGCATCGCACTGGGGGTCATGGCGATCGCCGGCGTAGGTTCGGTCGCATCGGGGCTTGCGGACGGACTCGCGCGTGAAGGGCGCGTCATCCTCGGCGGCGACCTGGCGTTCTCTCTCAGCCTGCGTGAAGCAAGCGCCGACGAGCGCGCGTTTCTCGACCGCCGGGGCCGCGTGTCGCTCGCCGCCACCATGCGCGCCATGGCGCGCGCGCAAGACGGACGTACGGCGCTGGTCGAGGTGAAGGCGGTCGATGCGGCCTATCCGCTCTACGGTAACGTGGCGCTCGACCCGCAACAGCCGCTCACACAAGCGCTCGCGCAACGCGATGGAGCATTCGGCGCCGCTGCCGACCCCGCGCTGCTTGCGCGGCTCGATCTCAAGCTGGGTACGCGCATCACGCTCGGCTCCGCCACAATCGAAATTCGCGCGGTGCTGACCTCCGAGCCCGACAAGCTTGCCGGCGGCATCGGCTTCGGCCCGCGCTTGCTCATCAGCGAAACGGCCTTGCGCGCCAGCGGCCTCTTGCAACCCGGAAGCATCGTGCGCTGGCATTATAGGTTACGGCTCCCCGACAACGACGCAACCGACACGGCCGTGCGCGCGGTGACGGCGGCGGCGCAAGCCCAATTGCCCGAGGCCGGCTGGGAAGCGCGTTCGCGCGCCAACGCTTCGCCGTCGCTCGAACGCAATGTCGAGCGCTTTACTCAGTATCTGACGTTGGTCGGGCTGACCGCGCTGCTGGTTGGAGGGGTCGGCGTGGCCAACGCGGTCAAGGGCCACCTCGACCGCCGGCGCGAGGTCATCGCCACGCTCAAGGCGCTGGGCGCGACGGGCACGCGCGTGTTCGGGATTTATCTCACCCAGGTGCTGGGGCTCGCCGGCCTCGGCGCGCTGCCGGGCCTCGCCATCGGCGCGGCCTTGCCGTTTCTCATCGCCTGGACCTTCGGCGCCGTGTTGCCCTTGCCGATTGCGCCGGCGCTACATCCGGGCGAGCTTGCGCTGGCGCTCCTTTACGGTCTGCTCACCGCCGCCGCCTTCGCTTTGTGGCCGCTCGGACGCGCGCACGACGTGCCGGTCTCGGCGCTGTTCCGCGACGAGGTCGCCAGCGACCAGCGCTGGCCGCGCCGGCCCTATATCGCGGCAACGGTTCTGCTGGGTTGCACGCTCGCGATGCTCGCGGTCGAACTCGCTTATGACCGGCGCATCGCCGCGATGTTCGTGGCCGCCGCGGCCGCCGTATTCGTGCTGCTGCGCCTGGTGGCGGCGCTCATCATGCTGACTGCGCGCCGCCTGCCGCGCCCGCGCTCGCCCGTCGTTCGGCTCGCCCTTGCCAATATCCACCGCCCGGGCGCGCTCACGCCGAGCGTCGTCCTGTCGCTCGGCTTGGGGCTTGCCGTCATGGTCACCGTGATCGCGGTCGACGGCAATCTGCGCCGCCAATTCCTGGCAGCGCTGCCGGAGAAGGCGCCGTCGTTCTATTTCGTCGACATCCCGGCCGCCGATGCCGAAGCGTTCGACGCTTTCATCCGCGCACGCGCCCGGCACGCCGCGCTCGAGCGCGTGCCGATCCTGCGCGGGCGCATCGTGGCGGCAAACGGCATCCCCGCCGAGAACTTGAAGCCGCCCCCCGACGCCACCTGGGCGCTGCAGAGCGATCGGGGCATCACCTATGGAGACACGGTGCCGGCGGGCTCGCGTCTGGTTGAAGGACAATGGTGGCAGCCCCACTACCAAGGTCCGGCGCTGGTCTCGTTCGAGAAACGCATCGCGGATGGGCTCGGCCTCAAGCTCGGCGACACGGTCACCGTCAACGTGCTCGGCCGCAACCTCACCGCGACGATCGCCAATCTGCGCGCGGTCGAGTGGCAGAGCCTCGGCATCAATTTCGTCATGGTGTTCTCGCCCGCCACCTTCCGAAGCGCGCCGCACAGCCACATCGCCACCCTCACCTATCCCGGCGGCAGCACCAGCGACGAGGAGGCCGCCCTGCTCAGAGCGGTGGCCGACGCCTTCCCGACGGTCACCACCGTGCGCGTGCGCGACGCCCTCGATGCAGTCGGCCAGATCGTCGCGAACCTGGCGCTGGCGATCCGCGGGGCGAGCGTGCTGACCTTGCTCGTGGCCGTGCTGGTACTGGGCGGAGCGCTCGCGGCCGGCCACCGGCATCGCGTCTACGACGCGGTGATCCTCAAGACCGTTGGAGCCACACGCATGCGGCTGCTCTCGGCCTATGCGCTCGAATATCTCGCTCTCGGCCTCGCCACCGCGGTATTCGGTATAACGGCCGGCTCGGCAGCCGCTGCTTTCGTTATCGTCAGCATCATGAATCTGTCCTTCGCCTGGCCGGCCGGCCCGTTGCTTGCGGCCGCCGCCGGCGCGGTTGTGGCAACAGTGGTGCTCGGTCTCATTGGCACCTTCACGGCGCTTGGTCAGAAGCCGGCCGCCGTGCTCCGCAACCTATAGGACGCGTTCAGCAAAGCCGCCCTCAAGCGACAACACGCCGCGCCCAGCCGGCACGTCGCGCCGCCGTCACATTGCTAGACTGTAATCAGCCGGGAATTGATGCCGTCGGGGAGCTGGCGTCAACAAATCCCGTTTGCGGCATCTGGCGCGGGAACCAATCCCGCACTAGATTCCGCGCATCGGACGCCACCCGCTCTGTCGGTGGGCGCCACATGATCCGGCCGCGGGGTCGGAATGAGAGAGAGGTGACTTCCATGTCGGATTTCGACCGGAACTACGCGGCTGCCAGACGCGGCGTCGGTGCGGACCGGGCAGTTGCGATCGATCAGGGCCTGCGGGCCTACATGATCCGCGTCTACAACTACATGGCCATGGGCGTCGCGCTCACGGGCATCGCCTCTTGGCTCACGTTCCAGGCGGCGGTCACGGAGTCGGCCGGAAGGTTGGTGCTGACCCCGTTCGGCCAGATGATCTTCAGCGGACCGGCGGTGCTGGTCCTGTTTCTTGGAACGCTGGGACTGGTCTTTCTCATCAGCTGGCGCATCGACCGGCTGGAGCCCTCAACCGCGTTCGCGCTGTTCATGGTCTATGCGGCCCTGCTCGGAGTGATGCTATCGTCGGTGTTCCTGACCTATACCGGCGCCTCGATCACGCGGGTGTTCTTCATCTCGGCGGCCGCCTTCGGCGGGCTGAGCCTTTACGGCTACACGACGCAGCGTAACCTCTCGGCGATGGGATCGTTCCTGATGATGGGTCTGATCGGGCTGATCATCGCCATGCTGGTCAACCTCTTCCTCAAGAGCAGCGGGCTCGACTTCGTGATCTCCGCGGTGGGCGTGCTGATCTTCGCGGGCCTGACCGCCTGGGACACCCAGCGGATCAAGGAGATGTTTGACCCGATGGAAGACGGCACCATCGTGGGCCGCAAGGCGGTGATGGGCGCGCTCTCGCTCTATCTCGATTTCATCAACCTGTTCCTGTTCCTGCTGCGCTTCCTCGGCGACCGTCGCTGAGCGACCGCAAGAAGATTGGAATTCCGGCGCCCCGGCGATGAGCCGGGGCGCCGTCACGTTCGCACGACGCACGCCGCACAGCGGACCAGAGACGGGCTATTCTTCCGTCATCCGCATCCGTCGTGTGGTCCATGCCCGGCATCCCCATACGTCCCGCCCAACCGCGCGACCTCGCAGCGATCACCCGGATCTATGACTATGCCGTGCGCCACGGCACCGCATCGTTCGAGATCGAGCCGCCCGACGAGCGCGAAATGGCGCGGCGGTACGAGGCGCTTCGGACCGGTGGCTATCCCTATCTGGTGGCGGAACTCGACGGCGAGATTCTGGGTTTCGCCTATGTCGGGCCCTATCGCGCGCGCGCGGCCTATCGCTGGAGCGTTGAGGATACGATCTATGTCGCGCCGTCCTCGCAGCGGCGCGGGATCGGCCGCGCGCTGCTCGAACAGCTGATCGTCGATGCGGAAGCCGGCGGCTTCCGCCAAATGATCGCGGTCATCGGGGATTCCGCCAATGCAGGCTCGATCGAGCTGCACCGCGCCGCCGGCTTTCGGATGGTCGGCACGTTCGACAATGTCGGCTTCAAGTTCGGCCGCTGGCTCGACAGCGTCTTGATGCAGCG
Organism: Pseudomonadota bacterium; assembly: GCA_046725125.1. Lineage (GTDB taxonomy): Bacteria > Pseudomonadota > Alphaproteobacteria > Rhizobiales > Xanthobacteraceae > VAZQ01. The sequence continues at coordinate 13,581 of JBKOXY010000267.1, forward strand.
ACCGCTCGGAGCTGGCGCGATGGAGATGCCGTAGCCTGCGCTCGCGATGACGATCAGCCCGCTACCACGCTCAGCGATTGGTCGATCGCGCGTAGCACCGGGTCGAGCTCATGGCCGCGGCGCACGATCAGACCTGTCGCCGAGATCACGCTATAGGCGCCTTGCCGGCGCGCGAGCTTCGGACTTTTCTCGATGCGGTAGACCGGAACTTCGGCGGCGCGGCGGAACACGGAGAAGACCGCGCGGTCCTTGAGGAAGTCGATGGCGTAGTCACGCCATTCGCCGGCGGCAACCTTGCGGCCGTAAAGGCCGAAAATGCGGTTGAGCTCGCGCCGGTCGAAA
>JBKOXY010000010.1:0-9415 GCA_046725125.1 Pseudomonadota bacterium
ATGCCGGGCACAATCGCGATCCGATCGTGGCGGCGATCCAGGCGGAGGCGGCCGAGCTCGACTACGCGCCGGCCTTCCAGTTCGCCCATCCCAAGGCGTTCGAGCTCGCGAGCCGGGTCGCCGCGCTCGCGCCCGGCGACCACGACCACGTGTTCTTCTGCAATTCCGGCTCGGAGGCGGTCGACACCGCGCTCAAGATCGCGCTCGCCTATCACAACGTGCGCGGCGAAGGCGCGCGCACCCGCCTGATCGGGCGCGAGCGCGGCTACCACGGCGTCGGCTTCGGCGGCATTTCGGTCGGCGGCATGGTCAACAACCGCAAATTGTTCGGCGCGCTGCTCGCCGGCGTCGACCATCTGCCGACGACCTACAGCCGCGAGCATCAGGCCTTCAGCAAGGGTGAGCCGGACTGGGGCGGGCATTTGGCCGACGAGCTCGAGCGCATCGTCACGCTGCACGACGCCTCGACCATCGCCGCCGTGATCGTCGAGCCGATGGCGGGCTCGACCGGCGTGCTGCCCGCGCCCAAGGGCTATCTGCCGCGGCTGCGCGCCATCTGCGACAAGCACGGCATCCTGCTCGTCTTCGACGAGGTCATCACCGGCTTCGGCCGACTCGGCCACGCGTTCGCGGCCGAGCGCTACGGCGTCGTGCCCGACATGATCACCTTCGCCAAGGGCATCACCTCGGGCAGCGTGCCCATGGGCGGAGTGATCGTGCGCAAGGGGATTTACGACGCGTTCATGCGCGGGCCCATGCACGTGGTCGAGCTGTTTCACGGCTACACCTACTCGGCGCATCCGCTCGCCTGCGCAGCCGGGCTCGCGACGCTCGACCTCTACCGCGACGAGCGCCTGTTCGAGCGCGCGCGCAAGCTCGAGCCGGCCTGGGCCGAGGCGGCGATGGGCCTCAAGGGCCTGCCCAATGTGCTGGACATCCGCTGCGTGGGGCTCACCGCCGGCATCGACCTAGCGTCGCGTCCGGGCGAGGTCGGCAAGCGCGCCTACGATGCGATGGACAAAGCATTTCACCAGGAGAATCTGGTGGTCCGCGCCGCCGGCGAAACCATCGTGCTCACGCCGCCGCTGATCGTGAGCGAAGGCGAGATCGAGGAGATGTTCGCCAAGGTCGTGCGCGTGATCAAAGCGGTCGCTTAGGAAGCCGTTCGCTATCCGCCTTCTCCGCGGCAGCACCCCTTCGCCCGCGCGAACGCCGGTTGCGGCCGCAGGATCGCCCAGCCGACGGTGAGCACGTGATCGCCGCGGCGGAACGGCAGCGTGAACGGCGGCTGAATCTGGGCGTCGCCCGCGACGCCGCGCAGGGCGAGCGGCATCACGGTCGGATCGCTGCCGGTCCACACCACCACCGCGCCCTTGCTGCGCAAGTCGCCGAGATCGATCCACGGCGCGCGGCGCCAATCGCCGTCGATCAACACTCGCGGCTGCTCGCGTGCGTAATGGGCGACGTTACCGCCGTCCCACATGGTGCCGATGACGTAGACGAGGGGCGCGCCGGTGGCGGCGCGAAAACGCCGCGCGAGCTCGTCGGCGAGCCGATCGCCCGGATAGAACACGGCGCGGTAGCGGTGGTCGATCGCCGGCAGCACCGAGTAGCTCGCGGCAAAGACGATCGCGAACAGCGCGAACACGCTCGCCCACACCGCCGCAATCCTACGGAGACGCGCGGGCTCGAGCGCGGTGCCGGCATAGAGCACGATCCAAAGCCCGAGAAACAGCCACAGCGGATAGCCCCACATGGCGATGGCGCCGCGTCCGCTGAGCGCCGACATGGCGACGGTGGCCGCCGCCGGGCCGAAGGCCAAGAGCGTCACGATGCGCCGGTCGAAGGCGTCGGCCTTGGCCGCGACCGGCGGCGGCGCCTCGTCCTGCGCCGTGGGCGGCGGCCAAACGACGGCGGCGGCGATCAGCAGCGCCGGCAGCAGAAACGCCACTTGGCCGAGGACGAAGAGGAGCGGATGCAGGACGTGATCCAACAGCCCGCGCGACGGCGCCGAGCGCGCGCTGGCATAGGCAAAGGGAAGAAAATCGGTGCGCACGAGCCACACAAGGTGCGGCGCCATGATCACGAGCGCGACGACGAGCGCGATCCAGGGGCCGGGCGTGGCCAGCGCGCGGCGCGCATCGCGGTCGAGCAGCAGGAACAAAGCGAGCGGCGCCGCCAGCACGACCACGAAATATTTCGCCCACAGCGAGACGCCGAGGGCGACGCCGAGCAGCAGCCAGTGGATCATGCGTCCGCGCCGCAAGGCGGCATGGAAGGCGTAGCCGGCGAGCGCCCACAGCGGCAATTCGATCACGTCGTGATTGAACTTGGCGGCGGTGAAATGGAAGTAGTGCAGGCCGTCGAGAAAGAGCACGGCGACGAGCGCGCCGACGGCGCCGACCAGCGGGCGAGCGGTCAGCCAAACCGCCGCAAACGCTGCCACCACCGCGATCTGCGCCAGCGCGTAATAGGCGGCGTCGACCCCAACCGTCCGATAGACCAGCTCGACCAGCCACCACGGCAACGGCGGCAGCTTGTCGTAGCCGAGCTGCCATTCGCGGCCATAGGTGAGCGCCTCGATGAGATCGAGCGGCAGATTCGGATAGAGCAGCGTCGGCAGCGCCGTCCAGACTACGACGTGCAGCGCGAGGAAGGCGGCGAAGGCCGCCTGCGGACGGCGCTCGATGGTGGCGATCAATCCCGACATCGAATGCGGCAAGGGCCTCAAGGTTGCGGGATCTCGGATGCGAGATCCCGGGGTTTGCGGGATGGCGTTATATCGGCAACGGGCGGCGGCGGGATAGGGCAAAGCCGTCGGCCGTGGTTGACATCGCCCGACCGACGATGCGAGTCACTCGACGCCCGTCCGCCCTCCGCCCGCTGATCCCATGTCGGTTGTGCTCCCCTCGTTCACCCGTCACTTCGCCACGCTCGCCGGCGACTACGACGCCGTGCTGTGCGACGTCTGGGGCGTCGTCCACAACGGCGTCGCCGCCGCGGCCGAGGCCTGCGACGCGCTCGCGCGCTTCCGCGAGCGCGGCGGCACGGTGGTGCTGATCACCAACGCGCCGCGGCCGGGGGAGAAAGTGGCGCGTCTGACGCTCGACCGGCTGGGCGTGCCGCGCGCGGCCTACGACGGCATCGTGAGTTCGGGCGACGTCACCCGCGCGCTGATCGCCGCGCGCGCGGGAGCGCGCGTGTTCCACATCGGTCCCGAGCGCGATCTGGGGCTGTTCGAAGGACTCGACGCGCCGATAGCGCCGTTGGAGCGCGCCGACTACGCGGTCTGCTCGGGGCTTACCGACGATACCGTCGAGACGCCGCATGACTACCGCGATCTCATCGCGCGCATGCGCGCCCGTTCGCTGCCGATGATCTGCGCCAATCCCGACGTGGTGGTCGAGCGCGGCGACAAGCTCATCTATTGCGCGGGCGCGATCGCCGATCTCTATGCCGCCGCGGGCGGCGAGGTGATCTACGCCGGCAAGCCTTATCGGCCGATCTACGAGCAGGCGCTCGCCCTCACCGAGGCCGCGCGCGGGGCGCCGGTGGAGCACCATCGCCTGCTCGCGATCGGCGATTCGGTGCGCACCGATCTCAAGGGCGCCGCCGCCTTCGGCATCGATTGCCTGTTCGTGACCGCGGGCATCCACGCCGAGGAGCTCGGCAACCGCCACGATCCCGACGCCGCCGCGCTGGCGGGCATCTTCGCGGCGGCGGGCGTCGCGCCAAAAGCGGTGATGCACCGGCTGAGCTGGTAGCTCCCGCCTTGCTTGAACAAGGCGAGCGGGCTTGCGATGACAGGCGCGATCGTGATCAAGCTTGCGACGTCTTCCGAGGCCCGTTCCAGCGCCGGTCATGACCGACAAATTGCCGCCGAGAGAGCCGTTCGTCGTGGTGCGGGGCGAAGCGCCCGCGGACCACGCGCTCGACGGCGCCGTCGTCGCCATCGGCAATTTCGATGGCGTGCATCGCGGCCACCGCGCCGTGATCGCGGCGGTGCTGGCGCGCGCCAAGGCGCTCGGGCGGGCAGCCGCGGCGCTCACCTTCGAACCGCATCCCCGCAGTTTTTTTCGCCCCGAGGAGCCGCTGTTCCGCCTTACCGACGAGCGCGCGAAGCTGCGGCTCCTGGCCGCGACCGGGCTCGGCGGCGCGATCGTGCTGCGCTTCGACGCCGCGCTGGCGGGCCTTTCCGCGCAGGACTTCGTTGAGCGCATTCTGGTCGGCCGCTTTGCCGTCGCCGGCGTCGCCATTGGCCCCGATTTTCATTTCGGCCTCAAGCGCGCGGGGTCGCCCGATTATCTCGCGGCGCAGGGCGCCAAGCTCGGCTTTGCCGTCGACGTCGTGCCGCGGTTCGAAGACGCGGGACGGCCGGTGCGCTCCGGACCGATCCGCGCGGCGCTCGCCGCCGGTCGGGTTGCGGAAGCCAACGAACTCCTCGGCTATCCCTGGTTCGTCAGCGCCGAGGTGGTGCACGGCGACAAGCGCGGGCGCGACTTCGGCTATCCCACTGCCAATTTGCGCCTCGACCCCGCCTGCGGCCTCAAGCACGGCATCTACGCGGTGCGGGCGGGGGTGGGCGGGCACCGCTACGACGGCGTCGCGAGCTTCGGACGGCGGCCGATGTTCGACCAGGGCACCGTGCTGCTCGAAGTCTTCCTGTTCGATTTTTCCGGCGATCTCTATGGCGAGGTCATCGACGTCGCCTTCATCGATTGGATCAGGCCCGAGCTGAAGTTCGACCGCGTCGAGGATCTCGTACGGCGGATGAACGAGGATGCGCGGCTCGCGCGCGCGGCGCTGTCGGCTGCGCCGGACGCTTTTCCCAAGCTGGGGCAAGTATCGGGCTAGTGTGGTGGATTTGAAGTTCCTACGGGTATGCAGCAAGCTCGCATAGGAACTTCAAATCCAGAAAACCACACTAGACTCAAAAGTTTGCTAGTGTCCCTTTGATTCCGAAGTTCGCATGAGAATATGCCGCAAGGTCTTGCGAACTTCGGAATCGGGACACTAGCCCTCCGACCCGGGCTCGTCGTCATCCGCCGCCGCGTCATCCTCCGCCGGCTTGTCGCGGCCGGACCACTCCTTTGCCGCGGCACCTGCGAGCACGGCGAGCGCGGCGAGCGAAGCCAGCCTGCGCCACCCGATCGCCTGCCCGATCTGGACCCCGACAGCCACGAGCTTGGGGTCGAGCCAGCTGGTGCTGCTGCGCGCCGCGAGTTCGAGGCGCGCCCGCTCCATATTGCGGCGACGGGTCATGAGGCACGCGACCAGCGCGATCAGCGCGATCAGCGCGAACGCGCAACCCAGCACCACGCCCGCGGTCAGACTGTCATAAAGATCCGCGAGCCAGACGAAGGCGGCGACCAGGAGAAAAACCACCGCCGCGGCGGCGGCCGCGGCGGCGATGATCGCCAAGACCAGGACCGGGCCGCTGACGCCGGTGCGAACTTGGGCGTTCAGGGCGAAGTAACGGAGCCAGCCGCGCATTCGTTCAACTCATCAACGCCGAAGCGGCGAGGCCCCGTCGACGGTTGGGCCAAACCTATCTGCGCCACATCGCGCCGAACAGGAATCCGACGCCGAGCGCAACGGCGAGCGTCGTGTAGGGCCGGGTCTTGAGCGACTCGTCGATGGCGTCGATCACCTTGTCGCCGACCTCTTGCGCGGCATCGATGGCTTCTTGCCCTTTGGCGCCGACATCGGACACCACACCCTCGACGTTCGACTTCGCGCGGCTCCACGCCACATTGCCCTTGGCCGCGAAAATGTCGGTGATCTGGGTGGCGAGCCGTGTCACGTCGTCTCGCAGCGCCTGCAGATCCGCCTGGATATCGCCGCTCGCGGCAGAGGCGGCTTTGCCGCTCTCCCGCGCCGCATCCTTGACGTCTCGCGCCGTCTCCCGAACCGTATCCCTGATCGTGCCGGATGTGTTGGACATGGACCTGCTCCACTCTCACCCAAGAAATATTCGCCGTGCCGCCAACGGGGCGCAAGGGAAAAAGTTCCCCTCTGCCGCCGCGCACGCGCTTGTCAGTTCGGCAGTTTACTCTCGTCCGGCGGAAATAGGTGGGTCATCGTGACCAGGATGACGATGGTGAGCGGCACCGCGAGAAACGCCCCCATCGGACCCCACAGCCAAGCCCAGAAGGCGATGGCCAGCAGAACCGCGAGCGGATTGAGCGTCAGCCGGTGGCCCAGCACGGTCGGCGTGATGAACTGGCCTTCGATCGTTGCCAGCGCGACGAATGCCGCCGGCGGCATCAGCGCGTAGCCGAGCGACGGGAAAGTCACGAGTCCAACGCCCAGCAGGATCACCGTCGTGCAGGCAGCGCCGATATAGGGGATGTAATTGAGCACCATGGCCACCAGTCCGAGGATGATCGGGCTCGGGAAGCCGAAAAGCCACGCGCCGATCGCGACCACCACGCCCAGCCCGAAATTGATGACCGTCACGATGGCGACGTAGGACGCCAGATGATCCTCGATGTCGTTGCTGATGCGCAGGAAGCGGAGCTTGGCATCGCGGGTGGTGAAGAACGACACCACGTATCGGCGAAAATCCATTTGCGTGGCGAGAAAGAAGATCAGCGTCACGAAGAACAGGGTGATCTGAACCACCGCCGGCGTGACGAAGGCAACCACCGGGGTGACAATGCCCAGTTGCGATGGCTCGATCGCGACGGCGTTTCCCGCCGACGGCAGCAGGACCTCCTGCAGCTCGCGCAATGCGGCCAACGGGCGATCGAGCACGTAGAGCTTCTGCTTGATCGTCGCGCCGATCTCCGGCGCCTTGGCGATCCACTCGCTGACCGGCTGGGCGAGCAACGTCACCGCGGCCCCGGCGGCGGCGAGGAGCGCGGCGCCGAGAACGAGCGCCGTCACCCAGGGCGAGATGCGATGGCGCGCCGCGCCTTTGACGATCGGCGCCAGCGTGGTGCCGACCACCAGCGCCGCCGCCACCGGCAGCAGAAGCGGGCGGCAGAAAAAAAGACAGACCCCCAGCAGCAGCACGAAAATTCCGACGGTCGCCATCTGCGCGGCCGGCGTCCAGATGTCCTCGACCGACTCGACCGGCTCCGGATCCTTGAGGCCGAGCGCGTCGCCCTGTTCGCGGCGGGCGCGGGGAAACTCCACTTTCACCTCCAGAACGCCGGCGGGACCGTTCCGTCTCGCGCAACTCAACGCGACATCGTCGCGCGAGTTCCCCTCCGCGGGCCTCATGGACGAGCGTCAGGGACAGTATCACGCCCGATTGCGCCACCGGCGCGGGCCTTTTCGCCCTTCGGGCGATCTGCTAGGAAGCGCCCATGATGGCGCGCGTTGCATTCGCTGCTTTGTTCGGACCGGCCGCTCGGCGAATTACGGGCCCGGCCTCCGCCTGACCATCGGTCGGCGGGACCGGGATTGCGTTGCCGAGCTATTCTTGCCATCCAATTCCAAGCAGACCGCCACGATCATGACCGACGCCGCCCGCGATTACAGCGAGACTCTATTTCTGCCCAAGACCGACTTTCCCATGCGCGCCGGGCTGCCGAAGAAGGAGCCCGAAATCCTCGCCCGCTGGCAGAAGCTCAACCTCTACCAACGGCTGCGGGCGGCCGCGCGCGGCCGCGCGAAATTCATCCTCCACGACGGCCCGCCCTACGCCAACGGCAACATCCATATCGGCCACGCGCTCAACAAGATCCTCAAGGACGTGGTGACGCGAAGCCAGCAGATGCTCGGCTACGATTCCAATTACGTGCCGGGCTGGGACTGCCATGGGCTGCCGATCGAATGGAAGGTCGAGGAGGAGTACCGCGCGCAGGGCAAGAACAAGGACGTGGTGCCGGTCATCGAATTCCGCCGCGAGTGCCGCGCCTTCGCCGCGCATTGGGTCAAAGTGCAGGGCGAGGAATTCGAGCGGCTCGGCGTGGAGGGCGATTGGGCCCACCCCTACACCACCATGACTTTCGCCGCCGAGGCGCAGATCGCGCGCGAGATCATGAAGTTCGCCCAGAACGGCACGCTCTATCGCGGCTCCAAGCCGGTGATGTGGTCGGTGGTGGAAAAGACCGCGCTGGCGGAGGCCGAGATCGAGTACGAGGATTATGTCTCGGACCAGGTGTGGGTGAAGTTTCCGATCGTTGACGCCCAGCAAGATGATCTAAACGGGGCGTCGATTCTCATTTGGACGACGACGCCGTGGACGATCCCTGGCAACAGAGCCATCAGCTTTTCACCGAAGATCAAGTACGGGCTTTACGAGGTCGTCGATGCGCCTGAGGGCAATTGGGCGAAAGTAGGCGATAAGTTCGTGTTGGCCGACAAGCTCGCCGCCGACGTCTTCCAGCACGCCCGCGTCGCTAGGTTTAAGAGAATCCGCGACGTAGATCCGATTGCCTGCGCCTGGAGTGCCCATCCCTTGAGGTCGATGGGTTACGATTTTCTCGTTCCCATTCTTGCGGGTGATCATGTGAGCGATGACGCCGGCACCGGATTCGTTCACACCGCGCCCGGTCACGGCCGCGAGGACTTCGACATTTGGATGCAATATCAGCGCGAATTGGAATCGCGCGGCATCAACACGACCATCCCCTATACCGTCGATGAGAACGGTGCGTTCACCGACCACGCGCCGGGTTTCACCGGCAAGCGCGTGCTCACCGACACCGGCGAAAAGGGCGACGCCAACGACGCCGTCATCAAGGCCCTGACCGACGCCGGCATGCTGATCGCGCGCGGCCGGCTCAAGCACCAATATCCGCATTCCTGGCGCTCGAAGAAGCCGGTGATCTTCCGCAACACGCCGCAATGGTTCATCGCCATGGACAAGCCGATCGCCGGCGCCGACGGCAAGGCGAAGGAGGGCGATACGCTACGCAATCGCGCGCTCACCGCCATCGCGGCGACGCGCTGGGTGCCGGAGCAAGGGGAGAACCGCATCACCGGCATGATCGCGAGCCGGCCCGACTGGGTGATCTCGCGCCAGCGCGCCTGGGGCGTGCCGATCACGGTTTTCATCCGCGCGCACGACGACGGCGCGGTCGAGATCCTCAACGATGCGCGAGTCAACACGCGCATCATCGACGCGTTCGAGCAGGAGGGCGCCGACGTCTGGTATGCGACCGGCGCCGCCGCGCGCTTCCTCAAGCCTGACTACGATTCGAACGAATGGCGCAAGGTCGACGACATCCTCGACGTCTGGTTCGAGTCCGGTTCCACGCACGCCTTCGTTCTCGAAGATCCCGTGCACTTTCCTTCGCTCGCCGGAATTGAGCGCAAACGCGACGGCGGGCCCGACACCGTGATGTATCTCGAAGGCTCGGACCAGCACCGCGGCTGGTTCCAGTCCTCCTTGCTCGAATCCTGCGGCACGCGCGGCCGCGCGCCCTTCGACGTGGTGCTCACGCACGGCTTCGTGCTCGAC
>JBKOXY010000343.1:0-9593 GCA_046725125.1 Pseudomonadota bacterium
GAAACCGAATCGGTGCAACGCGAGTGCTGCTTCAAGTCTGGGGTTGGTCGTCATGTTGTCGTCTCGGGCCAGCGAATTGATCCTGCGGCGAGCGCACCGGCGCTCAATCAGCCTCGAGCGCTGAGCAGGCTTCGAATTTCATCAACGGTGGCACAGCCGTGGTCATCGCGGCGTCATGGCGTCGTCAAAGGAAACCTCTCGATGAATGAGGTACTTAATGCCTACACGAGGTTCTGGAGGACTGTTCTCCAGGCCTTTGTGCTTGAGCGTGGTGCGTGCGGATTAAGAGTGATAAATTGCGGAACGCTGGATTCTTCGGCGGCGGCTCCGATCGATGTCCAAATTGAGCCACGTCACATTGCGTCTGCTCGGGGCGTTCGCGATCGAAGCGAACGTGGGCCGCCGCATTCCGATTTCGGTCCGATCCAGAAAGGCCCGAGCGCTGCTCGCCTACCTGGCGATGAAACCGGACTACCGGGCAAGGCGTGAAGAACTCGCGACGCTGTTTTGGGGTGACAATCCTGATGCGCTGGCGCGCCACAGCCTGCGGCAATGCCTCATTTCGCTGCGCCAGGATTTGTGCCTGGCATCTGAAATCCTCTTAGTGGATCGAGAAGCGATTGGGCTGCGCACTCAATTCGTCTCCGTGGATGCGCGTAGGTTCATGTCGCATGCTCGATCGGCCGCGCCGGACGAACTCACCCAGGCCGCAGAGCTTTGGCACGGAGCGTTTTTGCCCGACCTCGCTCTGGACATCGAAGAGTTCGATAGTTGGCATCGTCAGGAGGCCGATCGGCTTTCAACGGTGGCGGCGGGCGTGTTCGAGGCGCTTTGCCGGAATGCCGATGCGAATGGCGACGGCGAACGCGCCATTGCGGCGGCTGAACGGTTGGTTGCGCTGGAGCCGACGCGCGAGGATCGGCAGCGTACCGCGCTGAAGCTGTTTGCGCGCTACAAGGGACGCGAAGCCGCACTGAGCCGGGCGAAGCTGCTCACTGATCTGCTGCGCAGCGACCTTGGCGTTTCTCCCGAAGCAGCAACGCGCGCCTTGATCGACGCGATCAAACGGGGCGATTTTGAACCGGCGCCTGCGCCTGATCTCGAGCGGCTTGCAGTGCAAAGCGTTGCGAAACCGGCTGGCTTGCCGGACACGGCACCGATCTCGCCTGCGCCGAGCGAGACCAAAGCGTCTCCGGTTCCCATTCCGATCGTGCTTGCGGCCGAGCAAGCGCCGCGCACGACGGCGCCGGCCGGGCTGCCGTTTTGGCATCGCGGGCGGCTTGCCGCCGCATGGGTGACCATCGTCCTTCTTGCGATTGGCACGATCGCCGTGCTGGGGCTCGAAAACGGAGCCAGAAAACCGTTGCCGCTGACTGATCTGCATCGCATTCCGGCCATCGTGGTGCTGCCCTTTTCCGCCGACAACCTCGGGCAGTCAGACGATCCTGCGTTCGCCCGGGCGCTCACCCATAACCTGATCGGTTATCTCAGCCGCTTCGGCAAGCTGCGGGTGATCTCGGAGCAGACGTCGGACTTCTATCGCGATCGTCGGATGGACGTGGCACACCTCATGACGGACTTCGGCGTGCAATACGCGATCGCCGGTCACGTTCAGGGCAATGACGGCGCTCTCAGGATAGACTTTCAACTGGTGGACACGGCGACCAGGACAAATGTCTGGTCCGACCATCTGCAGCGGGAGCGCAGCGACCTAACGCTCATTGCGGATGAAGCGGCACGTGGAATCGCTCGGGTGCTTGCGATCGAGATTGGCCGTGTCGGCGCGTTGCGCATGCGCACCAAACCGAGTTCACAGCTCACTGACAGTGAACTGGTTGCACGTGGCTATTTGGCTCTACACCGGGGGACCACGCGGGAAAACCTATCCGATGCCTTGACATCGTTCGATGAGGCTTTGCGGCGCGATCCGCACTATCAGCCCGCCCTGCTGGCTGTTGCACGGGTGCACATCATCGCGGCGATGAATTTTATCGACCTTGATCCTTCGCCCGATCTGAGCCAGGCCGAGCGGCTGTTGAACGAGGTCCTGGGCAAGTCTCCAAATTCGATTTCCGCACTCTACAGTCTGGCGCTATTGCAAAAGTACCGCCGTCAATACCAGGCGAGCTTGCGGTCTTTGCAACGCTGTCTCGAACTCAACCCAAGCTTCCTTCCAGCACAGGGCCAGATCGGAAACATCCTCACGAGAACCGGACAACCGCAGAAGGGATTGGAACAAATCCTTCGAACCATCCGCGTCGCGATCCCCAATGATCCGACGCTAGGCTATTGGTATCTATTCGCCGCCGAGGCAGAGCTCGAGCTCGGCCACGATCGGGCCGCTCTAGACTGGGCCTTGCGCGCCAACACCTTCATGCCCGGGTCTGCTCTCGTCCAGGCCTGGCTGGCGTCCATTTATGCCACTGTTGGCGATAAGTCGAACGCTGCGAAGTACGTTGCGGCTTTGACGAAAATGGCGCCGGGTCGCACGCAGTTGTTCATGAAACGACCGATCGAAGACACCGGTAACGTCAGCGGTCGACGCGGACCGCGGATCTTTGATGGCCTGCGTCTGGCGCTCGGTGCGTCGGTGGGCTGAGTCCACGGATCGCTGTCCAACCAGCGCGAGTGAGCGATCGCAGTCACCCGGCTGCCAATTCGATCACTTTGTCGTGCCCACCGACCGTCAATCGGCGTGAGAGACTGTCTCATTCATCCAAGGACTAACTGCTTAAAATTACACCGTGCTCGGCGCCTCCGCCTCCTGGTGCCACAGCAACAGGCGCCGCCGCACCAACATCATGCCCTTGACCAGCGCGTAGCCGATCACCGCGATCTCGACGATGCCGGCGAATACGCCGCGGGAATCGGCAAAGCGCGAGGCGGTGTTCATCGCGCCGCCGAGCCCATAGCCGCCCATGAACATCTCGGTCACGATTGCGACGATGAGCGCGATGGGAAGAGCCACCTGCAGCCCGGTGATGATTTGAGGGAGCGCCGCCGGTAGGGCGATCTGCCACAACAGCTCGCGCTCCGTTGCGCCCATATTGCGCGCCGACCACAGCAGCTCGCGCTCGACGCCGCGGATGCCGACGATCGTGGCGGTGACCACCGGGAAGATCGCCTCCACCACGATCATCGTGATCTTGGACGTGTCGTAGACGCCGAGCCACAGCATGACCACCGGCAGGAAGGCGATCTTCGGCATCGGGAATCCGACCGAAATGATCGGATCGAAGAACCAATAGGTGAATCGATTGCGGGAAATCGCCATGCCCAGCGCGACGCCGGCAACGGCCCCGATCAAAAAGCCGGTCAAGGCGCGGTAAAGCGTCACGCCGGTGTTGAGCACGAGGTCGCCGGCGACGAGATCGTGCCAGATCCGCTCCAGCACCGCGCTCAGCGCCGGCAGCATATAAGGCGTGAACGCGCCCGAGCGCGCCGCCAGCTCCCAAGCGACCGCGAGCGCAACGAGGGAAAACACCCGCGCAAAGCCCCAGCCCGCCGTCCGCAGCCAGCGATAGGCCGATGGCGCGCGCGCCAGTTCGGCCAACGGCCCGCCCGGCATGTCTATTCCCGCCACCGCAGCATCCTTTGCATGAGAGCCAGATAGATCCGGTCGGCGATGAACCCGAGCAGCGCGACCGTGAGCACGACGGCGAACATCGCATCATAGGTGCCGCTCGCGCCAAGGAAGCCGATGAGATAGCCCAGCCCCTCGCGTGCCGCGATCAGCTCGGAGCTGACCAACAGGATGAAGGAGAGCGCGAGCGCGGTGCGGATGCCGTTGAGCAGCTCCGGCATCGCGCTCGGCACCACCACGTCCCACAACATGCGTAGTCGATTCGCCCCCATGCTGCGGGCGGACCAAACCAATGCCTGCTCGCTCGAACGCGCGCCATTGAATGCGCCGACCGTAACCGGCAGCATGCAGCCGAGAAAGATCAGCAAAATCTTCGAGCCGTTGCCGAAGCCGAGCCACAGCACCGTGACCGGGATCAGCGCCGACTTGGGCATCGGGTAGAACATTTCCACCAGCGGACTGAGCAACACGTTCACCGGCCGCCACCAGGCCATAAAGATGCCGAGCACGGCGCCGACCACGATCGCCAGAGTTAATCCGGCGCCGGACCGCCACAGCGAAGCCGCGCCATTGCTGACGAGTTCGCCGTCCTTGAGCAGATCGATCCAGGCCGCCGCCACCGTGCTCAGCGGCGGCAAGGCGAGCGTGGAGACGAGGCCGGTGCGGGCGCCGAGTTCCCACGCCAGCGCAAGCAAGAGCAGCGGGAGGTATCGCAGCAGCGCCGCCTTCATGCGGCGCTGCATCCCGGGAGATGTTGCGATCATTGCCGGCTCGATCATGACGCCCGTCCCGTTTGCGCTTTGATCGCCTCGATGCGCACCAGGTTCCAGATCTCGTCGACCTTGTCGATGAAGCCCTTGTTCTTGAAGATCGCAGGGTCGCTCTTGTCGAACTTGGTATCGACGATCGCCTTGATGCGGCCGGGCCGCGCCGACATCACCGCCACGCGGTCGGCGAGATAGACCGCCTCCTGCACGTCGTGGGTCACGAAGATCACGGTCTTCGGCGTGCGCTGCCAGATGCTGAGCAGCTCGGACTGCATGAGGGCGCGGGTCTGGGCATCGAGCGCGCCGAACGGCTCGTCCATCAGCAGGATTTTCGGGTCGAAGGCGAGCGTGCGGGCAAGCGCGGTGCGCTGGCGCATGCCGCCGGAAAGCTGCGAAGGATAGCTGTCCTCGAAGCCGGTCAGCCCGACCAGATCGATGAAGGATTGCGCCCGCTGCTGGCGTTGGTCGCGCGGGAGCCCCATCCGCTCCAAGCCGTAGAGGACGTTGGCGCGCACCGTCTTCCACGGAAACAGCGCGAAATGCTGAAAGACGATGCCGCGATCGGGACCCGGCGCGCCGATCGGCTTGCCCTCGATGAGGATCTTGCCGGTTTCCGTGGGGAGAAAGCCGCCGATGAGATAGAGCAGCGTCGACTTGCCGCAGCCGGAGGGTCCGAGCAGCGCGACGAATTCACGCCCACGCACGTCGAGCGACACGTCCTCGAGCGCGAGCACCGGCCGCCCGCTCGGTGGACGATAGCAATGGCTCACGCCTGCGATGGTGATTTGCGCCTGCGCCATGGCCCGCAGCCCCTGCCCGCCGCCTTCGACGGTCCGGCAAGCTAGCGAAATCGCGACGGCGCGGCAAAGCCCGCAAAAAGGCGATCGCGAGCGCCGAGCCGCTATTGATGCTGCGGGGCGAGGTCATCGGCGGCGACCCCAAGCGCGCCGACGGGCGGTGCATCTGCGACGACGGCAGCGCCCGCGGCAGGCTTCGCGGCCAAGCGAGACCTGCAGGGATCGGCGCAGCCGGGATCCTCGTGAAAGTGCTTGACCAAAAGGTCGATGAAGCTGCGGACCTTCGCCGAAAGATGGTGGCGATGCGGGTAGATCGCGTTGATGGCGTGCTCGGTCTGCAAAAACTCGGTCAAGACCGGAACGAGACGACCCGATTTGATCTCGTCGATGAGCAGAAAGCTCGGCGCCAGTGCGAGTCCCTGGCCGTGCACGGCCGCCAACCGCAGCGCGTTGTCGCTGTTGGCTTGCAGATTTCCCGCCACGGCAACCGATTGCTCGCCCTCCTGCCCCGCGAACCGCCATTCGTTGCCCCACGCCGAATGGGAATAAACGAGACAATTATGATGATGCACCAGATCGGCCGGCTGCCTTGGAATTCCGCGCGCGGCGAGGTAGCCGGGCGCGCCGCACACCACGAAACGGTAGGTGGCGACGCGGCGCACGACCAGGCTCGAGTCCGGCACCGACATGTTGCGGACGGCGAGATCGAATCCCTCCTCCACCAGATCGATCATTCGATCGGTCATCGTCAAGTTGATGGAAATCTCGGGATAGACCGCCACGAACTCGGCGATCACGGGCGCGAGCAACGGCGGGATCGCGATCGAGGTGTTCAGGCGCAGCGTGCCCCGCGGCGTCGACTGCAGCGCCTGGGCGATCTGGTCGGCATCGTCCGCGTCCGCCAGGATCTGCAGGCAGCGCTCGTAATAGGCGTGACCGACCTCGGTCAGGCTCACGCGGCGCGTGCTCCGGTTGAGAAGCCGAACCCCGAGCCGCTCCTCGAGCGATTGAACGTGGGCGGTCGCCATGCTCGGAGACATGCCCAGCGTCCGCGCCGCCGCGGAAAAGCCGCCGCTCTCGACCACCTTCACGAAGGTGGCCATGCTGGTCATGCGGTCCATGCGATCACCTGATCATGCCGTCAGGCTCACAGAGATGTTCCGTCATTTTCGCCTAATTCAAGTTGCCCGCGATCACGTTTGCTCACATTTTCGGCAGGCGCGAATGTGGCCTCCCGGCTGATGGGTCGAGCGCAGGCGTGGTGCGGCCAAACCAAGGCCTATGGAACCCGCTTGTGTTCCCCGGGCCAGCACTTCGAAGGCCCGAGCGGATACTGCGGCATGCTTACCGCGTACCGCATCGAAGCGTTCTCGGTTCCGTTGACGTGGGCAAGCGCGCGACCCACGAAACCCACGCACTCGACGATGATGGATCCGTCATCGGTGGGATCCGCCTCGTCGATGATAGAGCCTTCGCCAGCGACGCCGCCGGTCGCGAGCTGATGGCGGGTGCCGACCCCAATGCCGCCATCGAACGGATAAGCGCCTGCTTCCTCCGCGAGCAGCATCAAGGCCGCAAGCACGACCGCGGGCGCGGCGACGAGGGGCTTTCGTGACCAAGCTTTCTTGCCCATGGCCCGCTCCTGTTCTTGCATAGCGAACACGCTGCCGATGGCCGCAGGCCTCGACCGCGCGGTTGGGACATAGGGCCGGCAAGTCCCTTAATAACCGAGAGAACCCCAAACGGGCTTTGCGCTAATTTCGAACAATCGGCATCGCCGCGACTCAATTCCCATTCGCAGGCGCGATCATCAAGAACATGAACGCGACCGCCTACGGCGCTACCGCACCGGTGTGAGCAGCGGCCGCCCGGCGAAGTGCGCGCCGAGGTTGTCGATCATGAGCCGGCCGATCGCGGTGCGGGTCTCGACGGTGGCGCATTCGTCGCCTTGGGAAACGCGCCGATGCTCAGCACATCGATCCTCGTGAGCGCGTCAAACCTCGAAGACCTGCTTCGGGGTTTTGTGCAGGCACGCGCGCGGGCCGTCGGACTCGATGAGATAATTGTCGCAGATCACGGCGAAGATCGAGGGCGTCTCGTAGCCCGGATGGACCGCGAGGTTCATATGCTCCGCGATCGTCATGGTCTCGTCGCAGCGCACCAGCGGCCGTTCCACGAGGTCGTAGCCCTGGCCGTGGCAATAGAGCCGCAGCTCGGGCGGCAACGCGCGGCCGCGCATGTAGTCGTCGTGGCTCGCCGCGATGTCGGCGCAGGATGCGCCCGGCTTGAGCAGGCGCAAGGTATGGGCCTGCGCCTCCTTCATCGATTCGAAGCCGTCGATAAGTTCGTTCGATGCCTTGCCGAGCACGATGGTGCGCGCGATCTCGGCATAGAAACCGCCGGGTCCGTTGTTCTCGATCAGCAGCGTGAAGTGCTCGCCGGGCTTGAGCCTGCGCGCCTGCAGATGGCGATCGATGAAGCGCGATGCCTGCCCGAGCGGGGCCGAGGAGCCGAGGAAAAGTCCCTGCTCGCTGCCAAGGAGCCGGCCCTCGTATTGCGCGAGCGCGGTAATGTCGTTGTCGGTCATGCCGGGCTTAATCTTGTTCAGCACGCGCGTGAATACCTCGTCCTGCATCTCCGCGGCCTTGCGGATGAGCCCCCTCTCCTCCTCGCTCTTGATCGCCTTGAGGCGATCGACGAATTCGGTCGCATCCACGAACTTGGCCTTGCCGGCGAGCTCGCGTTCGATGCGCGCGACGAATCTGTGCGGCATGGCGCCGCTGGCGATCCATCCGATGGTGCGGTAGCCGCGCCGCTTGAGTTCTTCGGCAACGAGCTCCGCCTGGTATTCGTCAGTATAGGCAACGCTGGTAAAGGCCGGCGTGAAGATCATTTCCCCGATGCCGCGGTTGGCCTCGTCGCTGCCGTTGATCTTGCGACGCCCCCCGCGCGCGCCCATGTCGACCACGGTCATCAGATCCGAGGCGGGGAAGACGACGCTGCGGGGATAGCCGTTGCTCAGCGGCGTATCGGTGAACCAGCGGACATAGCCGCCGAGCCAGTCGTTGTTGTTCTGCATCACCAGCGCGTCGATCTTGCGCTCCGCCATCGCTTTGCGGACCGCGGCCCAGCGCCGTTCGAGCTCGCGCGTGGAAATGGGATTGAGCAGCCGTTCGTCCATCATCTCTTCGTCCATGCTGCGGAACCTTTGGCCCAGATAGAGCGGAGCAAAGCCGGGAACCGTGCTACGTTGCAAGTCTGCCCCGCCTCGAGGCGGCTACGGATTTGCCAGGCCGAGCAGCGCCGCCGCGTTGGTTCCCAAGATTGCCTCTAGCTGCGCCGGCGACAGCGTGTCGGTATCGGTGACGAATTCGACCGGCCTTACTTCGCCCACGGGGTAGTCCGAGCCGAGCAGCACCCGCTCCGCCCCCACCTTGTCCACCAGGTGCTGCAGCACCGCGCGCTCGTAGACGCAGGAGTCGAAATAAAGCATGCGCAGATAGTCGATCGGCGGCTTGCTCATGTTGACGCGGGTGTTGACCTTTTCGGCGTAGTTGCGATCGATGCGGCCCATATAGTACGGCATGTAGCCGCCGCCGTGCGACACGCAGATTTTCAGCCGCGGGAACGTTTCCAGCACGCCGTCATACATCAGCGACGAAATCGCCATCGCCTCCTCGAACGCCTGACCGACGCTGTTCCAGAGATGAAAACGCTTGAAGCGGCGATCGCGATTGCCGCCGGGATGGATATAGATCACCGCGCCGAGCTCTTCCGCCTTGCCCCAGAACGGCCGCAGCTGCGGATCGCCGAGCTCCATCGCTCCGGCCGTGGTCGAGATCGCCGCGCCCTTGAACCCCAATTCACGCACGCATCGCTCGAGCTCGGCGACAGCGAGCGTCGGCACATGCAGCGGCAGCGTGCCGAGCCCGGCCAACCTCGCCGGCTGGGCGGCGACGGCCTTGGCGATCCAATCGTTGGTGGTGCGCGCGAGCCGCAGGCTCGTTTGTGCGTCGGCCCATTCCAGGCCCTGATGCACGAGGCTTGCGCTCAGCACCTGAACGTCGACGCCCATTGCATCCATGTTGACGATGCGGTCGGTGAGATCGCTCATGCGGGCGACCACCGTGGCGGCGCGGTCTCTGATGCTCCTTCGCATCTCATCGGTGACGCCGGGGTCGGTGGGCAGCTCGGAAAAAATATTGTGCTGCGCCGCCAGGGCGTAGACCTCGGGCACGATGACGTGGGCGTGGAAATCGACTGCGCGCGGACGCGCGCGGTTAGACAGCGGCATTCCCTGGTCCCATGCAGGACGCGCGTCTCCCGCGACGTGGCAGCGACGTCACCGCAGAGAACGCGTCAAGACACCTACCGCAAGCGCCTTCCGGTCGAAAGCCGACGGAAACCGCTTGAGCCCTATAACGCGATACATTCGTATCGTATCAT
>JBKOXY010000027.1:0-4909 GCA_046725125.1 Pseudomonadota bacterium
CTCCTGAGCGGCGCGAGCCGAGGCTTGGGACGGGCCTGCGCCTTCGCGCTCGCTCGGGAAGGGGTCGACGTGACCATCGTCGCGCGCAAGCGCGACGTGCTGGAAAAGACCGGCGCGGAGATCGCGGCGGCGACCGGCGTCAAGGTCACGACGGTTGCCGCCGACATCACCACCGGCGCGGGACGCTCCGCCGCGCTTGCCGCCTGTCCGCAGCCCGATATCCTTCTCAACAACGCCGATGGCCCGGCTCCAGGTGACTTCCGCGACTGGTCGCGGGACGATTGGATCGCCGCGCTCGACGCGATGATGCTCTCCCCGATCGAGATGATGCGGCTCACCGTGGACGGCATGATGACGCGCGGCTTCGGCCGCATCGTCAACATCGTCTCGCGCAGCGTGAAGATGGCGCAACTGGAGCTCGGCCTGTCGAATGGCGCACGTTCCGGGCTCGTGGGTTTCGCCGCCGGGCTTGCGCGACAGACCGCCGCCCGCAACGTCACCATCAACAATCTCCTGCCGGGAATCTTCGACAGCGGCGCGCAGCGCGCCCACGTCGGCGCAATGCTGGAGGCAACCGGCAAGACATTCGAGGAGCTGTGGCGCGCGCGCGCCGAGGCCAATCCCGCTCGGCGCTACGGTCGGCCGGACGAGCTCGGCGCCTATTGCGCATTCCTCTGCTCGCAACACGCCGGCTTCATCACCGGCCAAAATTTGCTGATCGACGGAGGGAGCTATCCCGGGACATACTGAACCGCCGCACGGAAGGACCGTCCCATGAGATTCGCGACCATGTCCGCGCTTGCGATCGCGCTCGCCGCACCGCTCCCGGTCGCCGCGACGGCGCAGGATTATCCCTCCCGCACGGTCACCGTGGTGGTGCCGTTTCCGGCCGGCGGATCGGTCGACGGCGTTGCGCGCATCCTGGTGCAGAAGCTCAACGAGACGGTAGGGCAGCACTTCATCGTCGAGAATCGCGCAGGCGGCGCGTCCGGAATAGTCGGCGCCAACGCCGTCGCCAAGGCCGCGCCCGACGGCTACACGTTGCTGGTCTCGGCTTCAGTACATGTGATCAATCCGGTCCTCTACAAGAGCGTTCCCTACGACGTGGTGCGCGACTTCACGCCGGTGATGCTCTTGGCGGAGGGGCCGTTGATCGTCAGCACCACGCCGAGCGTACCGGCGAACAATCTGAAAGATTTCTTCGCACTCGTGCGCAAGGATCCGCAGAAATACACCTTCGGCGCCACCACTATCGGCTCCGCCAGCCATCTCGCCATCGAACTCCTCAAACACGACGCCGGCCTCGACACCCTAGTCGTCGCCTACAAAGGCACTGCGCCCGCGCTCACCGATCTCATGAGCGGACAGATTCAGCTGCTCGCCGATCCCATGCTCTCCTCGCTGCCGCTGGCACAAGGCGGCAAGATCAAGGCGCTCGGCCTCACCAGCCTCAAGCGCGCGGCCGCGGCGCCCGACATTCCGACCGTAGAAGAGTCCGGCGTGAAAGGCTTCGCATTCGTATCTTGGTACGGATTATGGGGACCGAAGAACCTGCCAGCCGATCTTTCCAACAAGCTGCAGGCGGACATCGCCAAAGTGTTGGCGCTGCCGGACGTAAAGCAGCGCTTAAACGCACTCGGATTCGACCCGATCGGATCCGGCAGTGAACAGTTTGCGATGTACATTCGCGACGAGATGGCGAAATACGAGAAAATCATCAAGGACGCCAAGATCAAGGTCGAGTGATGGCCGTGGCCTTTGGCGCATACTCATCCGCCGTCATTGCCGGGCTTGACCCGGCAATCCATCCTCTTCGATCGAAGCGCTTCTTTTCGATGGATGCCCGGGTCAAGCCCGGGCATGACGAGTGGAAGACACCGCCACTACGATAAGAGCATGGCCATGCGGGTGATGGTGCTCGGCGCGGGCGTCATTGGAACGAGTTCGGCCTATTATCTCGCCAAGTCCGGCCACGAGGTCGTGGTAGTCGACCGCCGAAGCGGACCGGCCTTGGAGACGAGTTTCGCCAATGCCGGCGGCATCTGTCCAGGGTTTGCGGGTCCATGGGCGGCGCCGGGAATGCCGGCGAACATCATGCGCTGGCTGTTCACCCGCCACGCGCCGTTGGTTTTGCGGCCACGCTTCGATCCCCATCAGTGGCGCTGGCTCATTCGCTTCCTGCGCAACTGCGGCGCCGAACGCTTCGCACGCAACAAGGCGCGCATGCAGCGCATCGCGCACTACAGCAAGGCCTGCCTCAAGGAGCTATGCGAAGACACCGGCATCGCCTTCGATCACGGCACGGGCGGCGTGCTGCAACTCTTCCGCACCGAGGAGGAGCTTGCCGGCGCAGCAAAATCCACTCGCGTGCTGGTCGAATTCGGCGTTATGCATCGTATGCTCGATACCGAAGGCGTGTTGGCCGTGGAACCGGCGCTGCGCGCGGCAGCCGCCGACTTCGCGGGCGGCCTGCATCTGCCCGATGACGAGACAGGCGACTGCCACAAATTCACGGTCGCGCTCGCCGAGCTTCTGCGCCAACGCGGCGTGGTATTCAAGTTCAACACGAGCGTGAAGCGGCTGCATCTCGAAGGGGCCCGCATCGCCGGCATCATCACCGATCAAGGCCCGCTCGACGCCGATTCCTATGTCGTCGCGCTGGGCAGCGCGGCCGCGCGCCTCTTGCGGCCGCTCGGAATAGATCTTCCGATCTATCCGGTGAAGGGATACTCCGTCACGATCGACATCGATACCAACGTGCCGGCGCCGCGATCCTCGGTGATGGATGAGCATTACAAAGTGATGATCACCCGGCTCGGCACGCGCCTGCGCGCCGCCGGCATAGCCGAGCTTTCGGGCTACGACGTTTCGATCCGTCCGTCGGGCCCGGCGACCGTGCTCCGCAGTCTGCGCGAGCTGTTCCCGCAGGCGGCGATCGCGCGCGAAGCCGGCGCGCTCAACGCCTGGGCGGGCTTGCGGCCGATGACGCCGGACGGACCGCCCTATCTCGGCGCGACCGGGATCGCCAACCTCTACGTCAATGTCGGCCAGGGATCGAACGGCTGGACCCAGGCCTGCGGCTGCGGGCGGGTGGTGGCCGACATCGTCTGCGGCCGCCGACCGGAGATCGATCTGGAAGGATTCAGCATCGATCGCTAGCGAGGCGCTGCGAGCTGCGCGCGCATGGATAACGGCGCGGTCGCCCGTCGCGAATGGCTCATTTCTTCGTCAAAATTCCCCGTAAAGTGTCCTCTCCCAGGGCGTGCTTGCGATCCCAAGTGATATCGGCGATCCGCCAACCCGCCTTGAGCCTGACCAAATCAAGGACGACGCTGTGCGGCTCGCCCAAATTTTTGAATGAGACGGTCGCGCTTGTTTTGTCGGGCGCGACTTCACGGAGCGCGATGTCGACGGTGTCGATCTCCCAATCCTGCGCATCGATGAAGGGATCAAAGTCAAGCTTGCCGATCTCGCCGCGCGCGTCCCTGCGGTCCTTGATGATGAGCGCCGCGAGCTTGGGCTCGAAATAGCGCCTCACGGCCGCGTCGGTGTCGAGCAAAATTCCATTGGCGTTTTTGCCTTTATAGGCGGCGTAGATCG
The DNA here is from genome assembly GCA_046725125.1 of Pseudomonadota bacterium. Taxonomy (GTDB): domain Bacteria; phylum Pseudomonadota; class Alphaproteobacteria; order Rhizobiales; family Xanthobacteraceae; genus VAZQ01. The sequence continues at coordinate 3,601 of JBKOXY010000027.1, forward strand.
CTTCCACGAACGACTTGGCGGAAGGTTCGGCCGCCTGCACGCGAACCGCCGCGAGAACGATGCAAATGCAGAGTCCCATGAGGACATCGCGACGCGTGATCATGATGGGTCCTTGCGCTTCTGCGAGCGGTAAATGATGTTCACCTTGGACCGGACTAGCGTATTGTGCGGCCGGGCTCCAGCCCATAGGCGCCCGCAACAACGAGAGGATGAGGGATGAGCCAGGAGATCCTTTACAGCGTCGAAGAAAACATCGCGACCATCACGCTCAACCGTCCCGAGCGCATGAACGCACTCACGCACGAGCTCGAAGCCGAGCTGCATCGGATCTTCGACCGGGCGGATGCCGACCGCGCCGTGCGCGTGATCATCCTCACCGGCGCGGGCCGCGCCTTCTGCGCCGGCTACGACCAGAGCCAAACCGACAAGTCCGGCTCGCGGCATTCGGATCCGAAGGGCAAGTCGCTCGCCGATTTTATCGAGTTCTGGCAGCGCATCGACGCCGGGCGCGTGGCGCTATGGACGCACATGTGGCGGCTGGGCAAGCCCGTCATTGCGGCGGTCAACGGCTGGGCCATGGGCGGAGGCTTTTGGTACCAACTCGCCGCCGACATCACCATTGCGTCGGATCAGGCGGTGTTCGCGCAACCCGAGGTCCGGCACATCTCGAACACGACATTTCTCTTCGGCGCGCTGTGCGGTTGGAAGGCCGCCAACCGTTGGGGGCTCACCGGCGACCATTTCGATGCCCAGGAGGCGCTGCGCATCGGCATGGTGAACGAGGTGGTACCGCACGATCAACTCATGGAGGCGGCGCGCTCGCTCGCGAAACGTATCTGCCTTGTGCCGGAGCCGTCGGTGCGGCTCAACAAGGCCGTTACCATGATGGGCATGCAGGCCGCCGGCGTTTATTCCGGCCTTCTGCTCGAAGGAGCCATCGGCGCGCTCGCGCACTCGTCCCACAACGAGTTCCGCGAGAAGCTGTTCGAGGCCCAGCGCGAGCACGGGCTCAAAGGTTATCTCGACATGCGCGACGGACCGTTTCAGCCCGAGCCTATGGGGCCGCGGTCGGCGAAGGGACGACAGAAGAAGGCGGCGCAATGATTTTCTCGCGCGGGTTGGCGGTTGCGTCACCCGCGGGCTTGACCCGCGGGTCCATCATCTGCGTAAGAAGTTTTGCGAAGAAGATGGATTGCCGGATTTAGATCCGGCAATGACGCACCGTGGATTCTCCAAGGCAAAGCGTGCAAGCCGCCAAATACATCGGCCGCTCCGTCAAGCGGCTTGAAGACCGCCCGCTGCTCACGGG
>JBKOXY010000162.1:0-2836 GCA_046725125.1 Pseudomonadota bacterium
CCACCGAGCGCGAGCAGGCCGTAGGCTGCGCCTGCGATGTCGAAGTTGAACGAGAAATGCTGGTTGATGGCGAGCACGTCGCGCAGATGCCGCTGCAGCGGATCGCGGGTGTAGAGGCCCTGCGCCCCGTAGCACGACCACAGCGTCTCCACCGCCTCGCGCGCCTGGTTCACGGCGAAAGCGGAATGCGCGCGGAAGCGCAGCTTGGTCTCGAGGTCCGGCACCTCGTGGCGCTCGGCGGCGGCCTGGAATGCGATCGCCGACTGGCGCAGGAGATCGCGCGCCGAGTCGATCAGGCAGCGCGCGCGAGCGACCTTGATCTGCACGGCTTGGAAATCCGCCACCCGGGCGCCGGTGTAAGTGCCCGTCCGCTTGGCCATCGCCGCGAGGAACAGCTCGTGGGCGCCTTCGGCCGCACCCAGCGCCGCCGGCGCCAATGGGTGGCTGGAAGCGGCCACCAGCGGGATGCAAAAGAGCGCCCCGGCGTTGAGCGCGGCGCCGGGATGCTCGCGCCCGCCGCGGCAACGCAAGAGCGGCAGCGCCCGGCGCTCAGGCACGAACAGCTCGCTGACCGCGACGTCCTTGCTGCCCGTGGCCGCCATGCCCATGGCGTACCAGGTGTCGATGATGTCGTAGTCGGACTTGGGCACCAGGCAGAGCCGCCAATCGACGGGCGTCTTGCCGTCGTCGTCATGGACGGTGACCGCCAGCATGTTCCATTCCGAATTGTCCACCGCCGAGGAAAACGGCCAGCGGCCGTTGACGATGAACCCGCCCGGCGTCTTGCGTCCGCGGCCGGCGGCCAGCGCGATGGAGGAGGCGATCAGCGCGTCCGGATTCGCATCCCATACTTCGCGCTGGGTCTCGGGGTCGTAGTATCCGAGGATCCAGTGATGGCAGGCGACGTTGCCCACGCTCCAGGCCGTGGACGGGCAGCCGCGCGCAAGCTCCGCCGGGATGTCCACGACCGCCACGAAGTCAAGCTCCATCCCGCCGAAGGCCTTGGGCTGATGAAACCGGAACAGCCCGCTCTCGTGCAGAAGCTGCTCGTTGTCGCGGATGAGCATGCGAGCGTCCTCGGCGCGCTGGGCGCGCTCGCGCAGGATCGGCACGATCTCGCGCGCTCGGCGCATCGCCTCGTCGTAGCCGACGTCGGAAAAATCGCGATACATCCGCTGCGGCAGCGTGCCCACGCGCTCGCTTTGGTCGCTCGCGCCAACCATCTACCCTCCGGGCGTTTCCATGCGCTCCGTCGCGAACTGCCCCGCACGTTGCCACGGATGGCGAGGCGGCGCCACGCATGGCGTGATTTTCCTCTCGCTGACCACTCCACGGAGCGAGGGTTCAGCGCGATCGCGGCGGACGGGACTCATGCCGCCATCAGGCGAAAACGCTCCCATCGCGTCGGCGATTCCCGCAAGACCGATGGCCATCCGCCGCCTTTTTGATATTGGCCCGGTTCAATAAGGCGTCCGGCAAAGGCGAACTCGGCGGCGTTGGCGGCGAACGGATAGGGAGACACCTCATAGACGCCCGCCTCACGCGGTCGAACCGCGACACTCACATCTTGCCGGGCATTCAACGGGACATGTTCGAATTCTTGCTCGTCGCGCTGGCTTGGATGCGTGCGATTGAAATAGAGCGCAAGCGTGTCGAAAAATTGCAGCTGCTTGTAATTCTGGAACAGGTGCTCCTCCTCGATCCAGCGCGCGTTCTGCACATCCTCCATGATCTGGGCTTTTAGCTTGTTCTGCCGATCGATCTCGTGGGCGAGCATCCGCTCGGCCAAGGGCCGATCCAGCGGCGGAATTTTGTCGATCAGCACCAGCTTCGACAGTCCGTAGCGCCCGTTGTAGAGGCCCCAACTGTGCATGCTCGACATCAGCCCGCAGTAGGGATGATGCCGCTCGTTGAATTCGGGCGATCGCCGGCTGGTAACGGTAATGTACTTCGCCGGTGTCTCGACCAGATTGTATGGCAGGCCGGTGGTCTCGTCGGTGACCGGATCGCGGTCAAACTCGGCCCAGCCCGCGTCGTGATGGGAAACGACGTAGAACATCAAGTCATTGGGCCAGACCGGCTCGAAGCGGTCGTTGCCGAATGCGCGCGCGAACTGCCCGGAGAGAGCCGTATGCTCGTGCATCATGACCGCCAAGCGGGGCTCTCCTGGGGGTGCGGTCTGAATGATCATCGTCGAGCGCCTCCAAATTTGTCCGCTGGGTTCGAAGCGTCCCCGCGTGGCATGAGCCTATGCCTTGGGCGCCGCTGCCACCCGACCAAAGATCGAGCCTCACCCCATCAGCTCGCGTACCGCGCGCGCGGCTTCCCCGATCGCCAGATGCGCATAGGCATCCCCGCCGGCGTCGGAATTGGCGATGGCGACGCGGCCGGACTTTTGCCGGGCGCGTTCGAGAACGCCGTCATAATCGTCCTCGTCGTAGAGTGAGTTCGCCACATAGCCGTAGCCGTGCGGCCAGCGGTTGACGGTGATCGCCGCGACGTCGCGCGCGCTCACAAATCCGCCCGGCCCGAGCATGCGATCGAGCTCGTCGCGGATGCGCGCCTCGAAATCCGCAAACGTCATGTCGAGCAGCCGCGCCTGCCCGACGCGAAACTGCGCGCGCGCATCGAGGCCGCGGTTGGGTGCGCCCGGGACGTGAACGAGATGCAGGCAGATCGGTTCGGACGGATCGCGGGCGTGGCGATAGCCGCCGAGACTGACGGGAAAATCGAGCTTCACCCGGCTGTGAAACGACATCGGCGCGGAGATGTCGTGCACGCCGAGCCGCGCCCATGGGCGCCAGTCGCGCGTGAGCACGTTGGTATAGACGAGCGG
>JBKOXY010000020.1:0-11357 GCA_046725125.1 Pseudomonadota bacterium
CAATGATCCCAAGTTCGCGGAAGCGGTGGCGCGCAAGGTCTATTACGGCCCGGTCTATTTCCGCCGCGAGTCCGAGCCGTATATGACGCTGGCGATTGCCGGCACCCGGCGCGACGCCGGCGTGAGCGTCGCCGAAGTCAATCTCAAGCTGATCTGGGACGTGGTCTCGCAGATCAAGGTCGGCGAGCGCGGTCACGCCTATGTCGTCGACGCGCAAGGACGGCTGATCGCGCATCCCGACATCAGCCTCGTCCTGCGCAACACCGATATGTCGAAGCTCGCGCAAGTGCGGGCCGCGCGCGCCAGCGCATCCGGCGGCGCCGGCACGAGCGACAATCCAACGGAGACGGTGCAGGAAGCCGAGAACATCGAGGGGCGCAAGGTGCTCACCGCCTATGCGCCGGTGGCGCCGCTCGGCTGGCTGATGTTCGTCGAGCTGCCGGCCGAAGAAGCCTATGCGCCGCTTTACGCAGCCTTGAAACGGCTCGCCTTCGTGCTTTTGGGCGCGCTCGGATTTGCGGTGCTCGCCGGGATGTTTCTCGCCGGCCGCATGGTCGGCCCGATCCAGGCGCTGCAGACGGGCGCCGCGCGCATCGGCCGGGGCGACCTCTCCCAGCGCATCACGATCAAGACCGGAGACGAGCTCGAAGCCCTTGCGAACCAGTTCAACGACATGGCGGGCCAGCTGCAGGAATCCTATGCCGGCCTGGAAAAGAAGGTCGAGCAACGCACCCATGAGCTGAGCGAATCGCTCGAGCAGCAGACCGCAACCTCGGAGGTGCTCGGCGTCATCAGCCGCTCGTCGGGCGATCTCGCTCCCGTTTTCGAAACCATTCTCGCCAACGCCACGCGCATCTGCGAGGCCAAATTCGGCACGATGTTCCTCTACGAGGGTGGCGCCTTTCGGGTTGTGGCGCAGAAAGATGCGCCGCGCGCCTATATCGAGCGATGGTCGAGCGAACCCGTCCTCGTGGTTGCCGACCATCCCTCCGTTCCCCTTGCCCGCCTCGCAAAGACCAGGGAAGTGCAGCATATCCCCAATGTTGCCCTTGAGCAGGCCTACATCGAGGGCGATCCTCCCTTCGTCGGACTCGTTGACCTCGCAGGCGCGCGGACTCTGATTGCGGTGCCGATGCTCAAGGAGAGCGAGCTGATCGGTGCGATTGCGATTTTCCGCCAGGAGATGCGCCCCTTCACCGACAAGCAAATCGAGCTGGTCTCGAACTTTGCCAGTCAAGCCGTCATCGCCATCGAGAACGTCCGCCTACTCACAGAGCTGCGCGCCAGGACGGACGAGCTCGGGCAGTCGGTGGAGGAGCTGCGCGCCCTCGGCGAGGTCACACAGGCGGTCAATTCGACGCTCGACTTGCAGACGGTGCTCTCCACCATTGTCTCCAAAGCCGTTCAGCTGTCCGATACCGACGCTGGATCGATCTACGTGCACGACGAGACGCAGCAGGAGTTCCAGCTGCAAGCCAATTACGGCATGAGCGATGACTTGATCGCCGCGCTCAAGGACCACCACGTCGACATCTCCGGGGCCGTGGCCGACACGGCGAAGCAGGGCGAGTCGGTGCAGGTCCCCGACATGCAAGCCGAGCCCTCCATCCCCGCGAACGAGCTCATGTTGCGCGCCGGATATCGCGCGCGGCTGCTCGTCCCGCTGCTGCGCTTCCACGAGGTCATGGGCGCGCTCGTGGTCCGGCGCAAGGCGCCCGGCGAATTTTCCAAGAACACCATCGACCTCTTGCGTACGTTCGCCGCCCAGTCGGTGCTGGCGATCCAAAATGCCCGCCTGTTCCAGGAAATCGAGGAGAAGGGCCACCAGCTCGAATTGGCGAGCCAGCACAAGTCACAATTCGTCGCGAGCATGAGCCACGAGCTGCGCACCCCGCTCAACGCCATCATCGGCCTGACCGAAATGATGGTCACCAACGCGGCGCGCTTCGGTACGGAAAAAGCCGCCGAGCCGCTCAAGCGCGTGCACCGCGCCGGCCAGCACCTGCTCGGCCTCATCAACCAAGTGCTCGACCTCTCGAAGATCGAAGCCGGCAAGCTCGAGCTCAATCCCGAGTCGGTGAATTTGGCGCCGCTCATCGACGAGGTCGTCGGCACCGCCCGCCAACTGGCACAGCAGAACAAGAACAACCTCGTGGTGGAGGCGCAGGAGAAGCTCGGGGCGCTGACCGTCGATCCCATGCGGCTGCGGCAGATCCTGCTCAATCTCTTGAGCAATGCCTGCAAGTTCACCACGCAAGGCGAGGTGAAGCTGCGGGTGCGGAAGGTCGCCGACGGGCGCAACTGGGTCGAATTTGCGGTCGCGGACACCGGCATCGGCATGACGGCTGAGCAGCAGGCCAAGCTGTTCGAGGAATTCACCCAGGCCGACAGCTCGACCGCGCGGCGCTACGGCGGCACCGGTCTCGGCCTTGCGATCACGCGCAAGCTCGCGCGCATGATGGGCGGCGACGTGACGGTGGCGAGCGAACCGGGCAAGGGCTCGGTCTTCAGCGTGCGGCTGCCGGCCGGGCCCGAGCCGGTTGCAAAAGCCGCAACCAATGGCGGCCGGCCGCCGAGCAGCGACTGCGTGCTCGTCGTCGACGACGACGCCACCGCGCGCGAACTCATCGCCGACCAGCTCAAGGCCGAAGGCTTTTCGGTCGCAACCGCGGCGGGCGGGTTGGAGGGATTGAAGCTCGCCAAGGACTTGCGGCCGATCGCGATCACGCTCGACGTGATGATGCCCGACCTCGACGGCTGGTCGGTCCTAGCCGCGCTGCGGCAGGATCCCGAGCTCGCCGAGATTCCGGTCATCATGATCACGATCCTCGACGAGCACCGCCGCGGGGTTGCGCTTGGTGCGGCGGGCTATCTCACCAAGCCCATCGACCGCGAGCGGCTCCATCGAATGGTCAGCCGTTTCCGGGCTCCGGCACGACCGACGCGGATCCTGCTGGTGGACGACGATAAGGACCAGCGCGAGCGCCTGCGCGGATGGCTCGAGGGCGAGCAGTGGGCCGTGCAGGAGACCGCGAACGGGCGCGAGGCGCTGACGCGCCTGCAAGCGGAAAAACCCGACGTGATCCTGCTCGATCTGATGATGCCCGAGATGGACGGCTTTGCGGTCGTGGCCGCGCTGCAGAAGGAGCCGCGCTGGCGCGACATTCCGGTCATCGTCATCACCGCGCGCGACCTCGATGCCAAGGACCGCGAGCGACTGAATTCCGGCGTGCAGTCGGTGCTGGTCAAGGAGACGTTCCGGCCCGCGGAGCTGGTCGAGCGCATCCGCCGGCTGGTGCCAAGCAAGCCTCAAGTCAGCAGCGGGATGGAAGCGGCGTCGTGACCAAAGTGCTTTACGTCGAGGACAACGACGACAACGTCTACATGCTCAAGATGCGGCTCGAGCTGCTCGACAACTTCGAGGTGGTGACCGCGGAGGACGGGGAGAAGGGCTGCGCGATGGCGCTGAGCGAGCGCCCCGACATCATCCTGATGGATCTCGAAATGCCGGTGGTTGACGGCTGGGAGGCGACGCGGCGGCTCAAGAACGACCCGCAGACGCGCGATATCCCGATCATCGCGCTGTCCGCGCATGCGCTCGCCGGCTCCCGCGAAAGGGCGCTTGCGGCGGGCTGCGACGAGTTCGATACCAAGCCGATCGAATTCGAGCGGCTGGTCGCGACCCTGCGGCGGCTGCTCGCGGATCACAAGTGACGTTATCGGCCGACGGCGGTCGTACATGACGAAGCGTCGTAAAAAAGGCACGTCCTCGGCTGCGGCCGGAGCTCGGCGGCCTGCGCCGTGCCGCGCGCACGGTCGACCGAATGCCGAAAAGAAAAAAATCGCCCTGCTCGCGCGCGAGCTCTCCGAGGCGCGGGAGCAGCAGGCGGCGGCGTCCGAGGTGCTGCGCGTCATTGCGAGCTCGCCGGGCGACTTGCAGCCCGTGTTTCAGGCCATGCTGGAGAACGCAACCCGCATCTGCGGTGCCAAGTTCGGCACGCTCTATTTGTACGACGGCGATGCCTTCCACGCCACGGCGTTCCACAACGCGCCACCCGCGTTCATCGCGGAACGCAAACGTGCGCCGCTCCGTCCAGGCCCCGATACGACGCTCGGTCGCGCCGCCCGGACGAAACAGGTCGTTCACATCCTCGATAGCATGGCGCGGGAATCCTACCGCCAGCGCGATCCGTTTGTAGTCGCCGGCGCAGAGCTTGGTGGATATCGGACGATCGTCTCGGTGCCCATGCTCAAGGAGGATAAATTAGTAGGTGTGATCAGCATCTACCGCCAGGAAGTGCGCCCATTCAGCGAGAAGCAAATCGAGCTGGTTACGAACTTCGCGGCCCAAGCTGTCATCGCCATCGAGAACACGCGGCTACTCAATGAGCTGCGCCAGCGCACCAACGATCTGAGCGAGGCGCTGGAGCAGCAGACGGCGACCTCCGAGGTCCTCGGCGTCATCTCGAGCTCACCCGGCGAACTGGAGCCGGTATTCGAGGCCATGCTGGAGAAAGCAGTTGCGCTCTGCCAGGCCAAGTTCGGCAATCTGGTGCTGTTCGAGGACGGTGAGCTTCGAATCGTTGCCCTTCATGGCGCCCCACGCCCGTACGAAGACTTGCGGCGACGCAATCCGATTGTCCCCATGTCAGCCGTTCTGGGCCACCTGGTCGAAACAAAACAGGTGATCCACGTCGCCGACCTCGCAGCGGAAGAGCGGTACGCAACCTCCGCCATCGTCAAGCTCGCGGGCGCGCGCTCATTCGTCGGCGTGCCGATGCTCAAGGAAGGCAGGTTGATCGGCGCGATCGCAATTTACCGCCAGGAGGTGCGCCCGTTCACCGACAAGCAGGTCGACCTCCTCACCAATTTCGCGCGCCAGGTCGTCATCGCCATCGAGAACACGCGGTTGCTCAACGAGCTGCGCGAATCGCTGCAGCAGCAGACCGCCACCGCCGAGGTGCTGAAGGTCATCAGCCGCTCGACCTTCGACCTGCAGGCCGTGCTCGACACGCTGGTGCAATCGGCGGCGCGGCTATGCGCGGCCGAATGCGCATTCATTTTCCGGCTCGACGAAGGCGCCTACCATCTGGCCGCGAGCCACGGCTTTTCCGATGAGTATCGCGCCTACATCAAGCGCAATCCGATGCCTCCGGGCCGCGGCACGCTGGTCGGACGAACCGCTTTGACGGCCCGTACCGTCCACATGCCCGACTGCCTTGCCGATCCGGAATACAAATGGTTCGAATCGCAAAAAATCGGCGGATTCCGCACCATGCTCGGCGTGCCGCTCTTGCGCGAGGGCAGTCCGATCGGCGTGCTGGCGTTGACGCGCTCGCAGGTGCAGCCGTTTACCGACAGAGAGATCGAGCTGGTCACCACCTTCGCCGACCAGGCGGTGATTGCGATCGAGAACGTGCGGCTGTTCGACGAAGTGCAGGCGCGCACACGCGAGCTTTCCGAGGCGCTGGAGCGGCAGACAGCGACCTCCGAGGTCCTCGGCGTCATCTCGAGCTCACCCGGCGAATTGAAGCCAGTGTTTGAGACAATGTTAGAGAACGCCACGAGAATTTGCGGCGCCAAGTTCGGCACATTGTTTCTTTCCGAAGGAGATGGGTTTCGCGTCGTGGCGCTGCATGGGGCGCCGCCTGCATTCGAGGAGGCGCGGCGGCGCGAACCCGTGCTCCCGTCCAGTCCGGGAAGCGGGCTCGACCGCGTCGCGAGGACGAAACAAGCTGTTCAGATTGCCGACATCCGGGACGAGCCGAGTTACGTTGCCGATCCGCATAGGTTTCCCCTCCTCGAGATTGCTGGCGCTCGCACCGTGCTCAACGTGCCCATGCTGAAGGAGAACCAACTCATTGGCCAGATCGGCATCTACCGCACGGAGGTGCGGCCGTTCACCGAGAAACAAATCGAGCTGCTGACTAGCTTTGGGCGCCAGGCAGTCATCGCCATTGAGAACACGCGGCTGCTCAACGAGCTGCGGCAACGCACTGACGATCTGAGCGAGGCGCTGGAGCAGCAGACGGCGACCTCCGAGGTGCTGCGCGTCATCAGCAGCTCGCCAGGAGAGCTGGCCCCCGTCTTCCAGGCCATGCTGGAAAACGCGACGCGCATTTGCGACGCCAAGTTCGGCAACCTCCTGCTGTACGACGGAAATGCCTTTCGGGTGGCGGCGATGCACGGAGCCCCGCAGACATGGAACGAGCTGCGGCGGCGCGACCCGGTAATCCGGTTTAGCTCGAAGAATCCACTTGGCCGCGTTGCCGCAACGAGACAGTTGCAACACATTGCCGACTTCAGAATGGAGGAAGCCTACCTCGAACGTGAGCCGGGGCCGGTGGCGCTCGCGGAAGCGGCGGGCGCTCGTACCGTGCTCGTTGTGCCGATGCTCAAGGAGAACGAGCTGGTTGGCGTTATCGCCATCTACCGCCAGGAGGTCCGCCCGTTCACCGAGAAGCAAATCGAGCTGGTCACGAATTTCGCCAGCCAGGCCGTGATCGCCATCGAGAACACGCGGCTGCTCAATGAGCTGCGGCAGCGCACCGACGATCTGAGCGAAGCGTTGGAGCAGCAGACGGCGACCTCCGGGATACTCAGCGTCATCAGCAACTCACTGAGCGACACCCAGCCGGTGTTCGAAGCCATCGTTGGGAGCGGGCTCAAGCTGTTCCCGGGCGCCATGGTCATCGTCGCGCTCGCGGATAGGGACAAGGTGAAGGCCGCGGCGGTCGCCGCCCCCGATCCCGCGGGCGTCGAAGCGATGCGACGCAGGTTTCCGTTCCCGCTGACACGCGAATACATGCACAGCACCGCCATTCTCGATCGCAGGATCGTCGACATTCCCGACGTCGAGCACGCGCCGGCAGAGTTGGCGGCCGGCGCCCGCAACTTCCTGGCGAGCGGCTATCGGGCGGTCACGATCATGCCGATGATCCGCGGCGACGCCGCGATCGGCGCGTTGAGCGTGGCGCGCGGAGCGCCTGGGCCGCTTTCGGACAAGCAGATTGCCGTGCTCAAGACCTTCGCCAACCAGGCGGTCATCGCCATCGAAAATACGCGGCTGCTCAACGAGCTGCGCGAATCGCTGCAGCAGCAGACCGCCACCGCCGACGTGCTCAAGGTCATCAGCCGCTCGACCTTCGATCTCAAATCGGTACTCGACACCCTCGTGGAATCGGCGGCGCGTCTTTGCGACGCCGATATGGCGTCTATCAATCGACAAGCCGGCGATGTCTACCGACAAGTTGCGAGCTACGGCTATTCGCGTGAGTTCGTAGCATTCATGGATACGCATCCGTTGGAAATGGGACGCGGGACGGTCGTCGGACGAGTGGCGGTTGAAGGCAGGTGCCTTCAGATTCTCGATGCCCTCGCAGATCCGGAATACAAGTTTGTCGAGGGTGCGAAGGTTGGCGGGCACTCGCACCATGCTTGGCGTGCCGCTCCTGCGAGAGGGAGCGCCCATCGGCGTCATCGTCCTGTCGCGCAAACGGGTGGAGCCGTTCACCGACAAGCAGATCGAGCTGGTCAGCACCTTCGCCGACCAGGCGGTGATCGCGATCGAGAACGTGCGCCTGTTCGACGAAATCCAGGACAAGAGCCGCCAGCTCGAGCTGGCGAGCCAGCACAAGTCACAATTCGTCGCCAGCATGAGCCACGAGTTGCGCACCCCGCTCAACGCCGTCATCGGCCTGACCGAGATGATGGTCACCAATGCCGCGCGCTTCGGCACCGAGAAAGCGGCCGAGCCGCTGCGCCGGGTGCATCGCGCCGGCACCCACCTCCTCGGCCTCATCAACCAGGTGCTCGACCTCTCCAAGATCGAAGCCGGCAAGCTCGAGCTCAGCCCGGAGAGAGTGAATTTGGCGCCGCTGATCGACGAGGTCGTCGGCACCGCGCGCCAGCTCGCCGAGCAGAACAAGAACCGCCTGGTGGTCGAAGCCGAGGAGAAACTCGGGGTGCTGACCGTCGATCCCATGCGGCTGCGGCAGATCCTGCTCAATCTCTTGAGCAATGCCTGCAAGTTCACCACCCAGGGCGAGGTTAGGCTGCGGGTGCGCAAGGTGGTGGACGTACGCAACTGGATCGAGTTTGCGGTGGCCGACACCGGCATCGGCATGACGGCCGAGCAGCAGGGCAAGCTGTTCGAGGAATTCACCCAGGCCGACAGCTCCACCGCGCAACGCTATGGCGGAACGGGGCTCGGCCTTGCCATCACGCGCAAGCTCGCGCGCATGATGGGCGGCGACGTGACGGTCACGAGCGAACCGGGGAAGGGCTCGGTCTTCACCGTCCGCCTGCCGGGCATCGTCAGCGCCCCTGCAACAAACTCAACCGATGGCATCACGCAAGGTGGCGATGCCACCGCGCGCGACAGTGGGATGGAAGCAGCATCGTGACCAAAGTGCTCTACGTCGAGGACAACGACGACAACGTCTATATGCTCAAGATGCGGCTCGAGCTGCTGGGCGATTTCGAGGTTGTGGCGGCGGAGGACGGCGAGAAGGGCTGCGCGATGGCGCTGAGCGAGCGCCCGGACATCATCCTGATGGATCTGGAAATGCCGGTGGTCGACGGCTGGGAGGCGACGCGGCGACTGAAGGAGGATCCGCAAACCCGCGACATCCCGATCATCGCGCTCTCCGCCCATGCGCTCGCGGGCGAGCGCGAGAAGGCGCTTGGCGCCGGCTGCGACGAGTTCGATACCAAGCCGATCGAATTCGAGCGGCTGGTGGCGACGCTGCGGCGGGTGCTCGCGGCTCGCACGTGATTCGGAGCCTGTCATTCAATGTCCGCATCGATCGACCACGGACTTGGGCGCGGTGTTTCGCCATGCCATGGTGAGAGCGCTGCGCGCCGTCGCGGAGTCGGCCCGAACGAGCCGCATATTCGTCGAACCTCGTTGCCCCCAGGTGCCAGGAACCGGTGCGAAAATCTGTGGCTCGGCGCGGGTCAGCAATTCCTGCTGTTCCGGCGTGAGCTTCACCATTGCCCAGCCGGCATCGGGCCAACCGAGCGTTGCGAAAATCTTGCCCCGTACGCGGAAATCGGGGTGGCCTTGATGTGAGTTCTCAGTCGCTTCGGGCAGATCGAGCGCGATCCGCCGGAAATCCTCGGGTGTCATGCAAGCCCCCTTCCATTGGGCGTGTTTGGTCGCGAGAATTCCCAGTTCCGCTGCTAGGACTCGGTTCGTTATTGGAGCCGCGAACAGCGTTGGTGCGTGGCAATCATAGCCAACCCAATTCAACAGCAACAAACGGAGTGCTTTCGCATCATCGACGTGCGATCCTCACGAACCATCGCCATGGGCGAGGTTGCTCGAAACTTGGACTCTCATTTGCCATCGCCCAAGCTCCTCGGGCGATCGGCGCGGATCGCCCGATCCGATCATGGCGCGGCGTTTTCCCATTAAGCTCGGAGCGCAATTCATGGCGGAATCCTCAGTTGGGAAACGTTTTGGCGTCGTCGATGACGATCGGCAACGCGCGATGAGCGGGCTCGAATTTGTTCAGGGGCTCGTCAACGGCACGTTGCCCCTCAACACGATGGCGCAAACGCTCGGCTATGACATCGTCGAAGTTTCCAAGGGCCGCGTTGTCGCCGCCGCAGAACCCCACGCCGGGCACCTCAACCCTGCCGGCACCGTTCACGGAGGCCTTGCCGCAACTTTGCTTGACAGCTGCATGGGGCTCGCGATCCGCTCCATGCTGGACAAGGGCTTTGCGCAAACAACGCTCGAATTCAAGATTTCTCTGCTTCGGCCTGTCACCCCGCAGACCGGCCTGGTCAAGGCTGAAGGCAAGGTCATTACCTGCGGACGCCGTGTCGGTACGGCCGAGGGAAAGCTGACCGACAAGGATGGCCGTGTTCTCGCTCACGGCACGACAACGTGCTTGATCTTTGAGCACTGAACACGCAACGACGATGCCTCCCGGCAAACCCTAGGCGACCGCGGTTTTGCCTCGACCTACGGTCTGCCGGACCTCGAAACCCTCGAATTGCGGATGGTCGATGTAGAGCGGCTTGTTCTGGCCGGCATCCTTGTGGGCGGCACGAAATGCCTCCGACTTGGTCCACGCTTCGAAAGCACCCTGGTTTTGCCAGACCGTATGCGACGCATAGAGCGTGAAGTCCTCGTGCTCGGGTCCCTTGAGCAGGTGGAATTCGACGAAGCCCGGCACCCTGTTCAGCTGCGAATCGCGGCTGAGCCACACCTTCTCGAACGCCTGTTCGGATCCCTTCTTCACCCGGAAGCGGTTCATGGCAATGAACATCTTTGCTTCTCCTCGTTGACGGTTGAAGTATCGCCGTCATCCATGCCGCTCTCGCGACGACAGCCTGCGCGTCCTGATCCGGCGACCAATACGGCGCGTACCCGAGCTTCGCACATGGGGGCGACGATGCAAGGCGATGGCCTGTCATCCTCCGTCGAACGTCACGTCGCTCAATCGCACCGTCAGCGCGCCTTTGATCGTAATTCCCGGCTGAAGAACGGCAGCGGCGTCGAATTCACCCGTGGCCTGGGCTCATCGCGATAGCTAAGGGCGGCCGGACGCCCCAGCGCTTGCGGTCGATCCGAGGTCCCCCCTGAACGCGCGAGAGGGACTCAGGAAATCAGTCGGACCAGCAGGTCCCCATAGCCCCAGATCCCAGCCTCGAGGGCAGCATGCACCACCCCAGCGTGGTCCGCCCACATTTCGCGCCGTTTCACTTTTTTAATCATTGGTCGATGCGGCCGCAATTACACAGAAGGCGAGCTGATGGTGGCATTGTTTGAACTGGGGGCCAAAAGGGCAGCGGACGCGGTCCGCAACGGCGAGCAAACGGCAGAAGCGCTGGCCGAGGCGCTGTTGGCGCGCTGCGCGTCGGCGGCACCGCTCAATGCGTTCATCAGCCTTGAGGCGGACCGCCTGCGCGCCGCGGCACGGGCCGCCGACCAGCGGCGTCAGCGCAGCGAGCGGCTAGGGCCGCTGCATGGAGTGCCGCTCGCGCTCAAGGACAACATCGATACGGCCGATTTTCCGACAACCGGCGGAACGCCCGCGCTCGCGGCGCATCGCCCGAAACGCAACGCACCGATCGTGCAGCACTTGCTCGATGCCGGCGCCATCGTGCTCGGCAAAACCAATCTGCAAGAGCTTGCTTATGGTCCGACCAACAACAACGCGGCGTTTGGTCCGGCGCACAACCCATACGATCCCGCGCGCATTCCGGGCGGCTCGAGCGGTGGTAGCGCCGCCGCTGTCGCAGCGCGCCTCGCGCCGGCCGCCCTCGGCACGGATACCGGCGGGTCCATACGCGTCCCTGCCGCACTTTGCGGGATCACGAGCATGCGCCCGACCACCTTGCGC
>JBKOXY010000475.1:0-7133 GCA_046725125.1 Pseudomonadota bacterium
GTCGAGGTGCAGATAGATGTGGTCCTTGAGCTTGCCGACGCCGCGGCCTTCGCGGATCTCGATGGTCATGGCGCGCGAGACGACGTCGCGCGAGGCGAGATCCTTCGCGGACGGTGCATAGCGCTCCATGAAGCGCTCGCCCTCCGAATTGACGAGATAGGCACCCTCTCCGCGCGCGCCCTCGGTGATCAGGCAACCCGCGCCGTAGATCCCGGTAGGATGGAATTGCACGAATTCCATGTCCTGCAGCGGCAGGCCGGCCCGCAACACCATGGCGTTGCCGTCACCAGTGCAGGTGTGCGCGGAGGTGCAGGAGAAATAGGCACGCCCGTAACCGCCCGTTGCGAGGATCGTCATGTGGGCGCTGAAGCGGTGGATCGAGCCGTCGTCGAGCTTGATGGCGACGACTCCGCGGCAGCGGCCCTCTTCGTCCATGATCAGATCGATGGCGAAGAACTCGATGAAGAATTCGGCGGCGTGGCGCAGCGCCTGGCCGTACATCGTGTGCAGCATCGCATGGCCGGTGCGGTCGGCGGCGGCGCAAGTGCGTTGCGCGGTGCCCTTGCCGTAATGGGTGGTCATGCCGCCGAAGGGGCGCTGATAAATCTTGCCGTCATCCCGGCGCGAGAACGGCAGACCCCAATGTTCCAGCTCGTAGACCGCCTCCGGCGCGCTGCGGCACATGTATTCGATCGCGTCCTGGTCGCCGAGCCAGTCGGCGCCCTTGACGGTGTCGAACATGTGCCAGCGCCAGTCGTCCTCGCCCATATTGCCGAGCGCGGCGGCGATGCCCCCCTGCGCCGCGACCGTGTGCGAGCGGGTCGGAAACACCTTGGTGATGCACGCGGTCTTCAGCCCGGCCTCGCTGCAGCCGACCACGGCGCGCAAGCCCGCCCCGCCGGCGCCGACCACGACCACATCGTAGCTGTGATCTTCGATCGGATAGGCGCGGCCGTTGACGGCCGATCCCTTGCCATTTGATCCGCCATTGGTAGCCACGGGTCACACCTTGAAACTGAGCATCAGGATGGCGAAAGCCGAGGCGAGCCCCACAGCAACGGCGAAGAACGTATTCGCCATCAGCAGGAAGAGCTTTCTCCCCTCGTCGTGCACGTAGTCTTCGATGATGACCTGCATGCCGATGCGCATATGGGTGGTCACCGACATGATGAACAGCAGCATGATCACGGCAATGAGGGGCGAGCCGAGGATCTGCACCACGGCGGCGTGGTTGCGCCCGAGCAGTCCCACCACGATGAGAACGAAGGCGATGGTCAGCGGCACGTTGGCAACCGCAGTCAGGCGCTGGCGCCAGAAATGTCCGGTGCCGGATTTGGCCGGGCCGAGACCGCGCACGTGCTTGAGCGGGGTGCTCATATCTCCAGCCATCAGCGCGGCCCTCCCATGAACAGGTAGCCGATGACCCAGATGACGACGGTCAGGCTGATCGACCCGACGAGGTTCGCCACCGTCAGCCATTCGCGCTCGTGGGGGCCGAAACCGCGCCCGGTGTCCCAGATCAGGTGTCGGATGCCGCCCAGCATGTGATGCATGAGCGACCAGGTATAGCCGAACAGGATCAGCCGGCCGACGAACGAGCTCATGAACGACCCGATGCCGGCATAGGCATTGGGGCTGGATGCCGCCGCGATCAGCCACCAGGCCACCAGCAGCGTGCCGAAATAGAGGCCGGCACCGGTGATGCGATGGACGATGGACATCGTCATCGTCAGCGTCGGCTTGTAGATGAACAGATGGGGAGAGAGTGGCCGCTCAGCGGGCGCCTTGGTTTCGGCCATTGCTTTTCTCCGTCTCGCCCGCGCGCGTTGCGTTCCTAACCAAAGCTACAATCCGCCGCAATCCACGAGTTCGCGGCGGTCCTGGCTTTCGTCGATGGCGAATATGATACTCAGGCACTTGGCGGACAATAGGTATTTCGCGTAGCTTTCCTTCGTCGAATTCGAAGGCAAATCGATGCAACGCGCCAAATTTGACTGCAACGAACCATGCGCTTCGACCTGACGGATCTCAGCCTGTTTCGCCACGTGGTCGAGGCAGGGAGCATCACGGGCGGTGCCACGCGTGCGCATCTCGCGCTGGCTGCAGCCAGTACGCGCATTCGCAATATGGAAGAAGCGCTGGGCGCAGCGCTGCTCGTGCGCGGACGGCAAGGCGTGACCCCGACCCAGGCCGGCCGCACGCTGTTGCAACATGCGCGCGCAATCTTGCGTCAGGCCGAGCGGCTGCGCGAGGACCTCGGCGCCTATGCCGGCGGGCTCGCCGGCCAGATCAGGGTGCTCTCCAACACCAACGCGCTGACCGAATTTCTGCCCGAAGCGCTGAGCTCGTTCCTCTCCACGCACCCCAATGTCAGTGTCGACCTCGAGGAACGGCTGAGCGACGAGATCGTGGGCCTCATCGCCGAGGGCGTTGCCGACCTCGGTATCGTCGCTGCTACCGTCGATGCGAGCGCATTGGAAACCTATCCCTTCCGTAAGGACCGGTTCGTGCTGGTAGTGGCGCGCAACCATCCGCTCGCCAGCCGCTCGAAGATTTCTTTCGCGGATGTACTGGATCACGACTTCGTCGGCCTCGATCGCGCGAGCGCGTTGCAGCGTTTCCTCGCCGACAAGGCGGTGCGCATTGGACAGCCGCTGCGACTGCGCGTGCAATTGCGCAGCTTCGATGCCGTATGCCGCCTGGTCGAGTGCAATGTCGGGATCGGCATTGTGCCGGAGACCACCGCACGCAGAGTGGCGCGGACAATGGCGATCGTCCCGGTGGCGCTGACCGATCCCTGGGCGGTACGCGAGCTGACGATCTGCATCCGCAGCCTCGATGAGCTGCCACCCTACGCCCGCCAGCTCGTCGAGCACTTGCGAACCGCTGCGTGAGTGTACGATCTGGGCGGTAGAAAAATGCGGTCTGCCGTCCGGCGCCGCTTCGATGAGGTCGCGCGTTGCAGCCACGCTCTAGCCCTCGCCAACGCCGCGTCGGCTTGGCGCCGCGTATCGCCGCCACGTTAAGGAAAGCCCTACCCTTCACGGGGGGCGGAACCGAGCGTGCCGCGAGCGGTTTTCCAGGGTAATATCCATCAAGACTGGCGATGCCGGGCGCCACGTCGAGGAGTTAGGTCATGATGATTTTGAAATATGTGCGAAAGGTCGGCGCAGCGGCGCTGCTGACAACCGCCCTGGCTTTGCCGGCCGCGGCCCAATCTGCCAAGGCCGTGCTTCACGACAAGAGCGGCAAGGAGGTGGGTACCGTCGATCTCTTGCAAACTCCGGCCGGAGTCCTGCTCAAGCTTGCGCTCAAAGGAGTGCCCGCGGGCGAGCATGCGTTCCATATCCATGCCGTCGGTAAGTGCGACCCGCCTTCCTTCGACTCAGCTGGCCCGCACTTCAATCCCACCAATGAAAAACACGGCATGCTGTCTGGCCACGGTCATGCCGGCGACATGCCGAACCTCCATGTCCCGCAGAACGGCGAGCTCTCGGTCGAAGTATTGAATACGGCCATCACGCTGGAGCCAGGCAAGCCGAATTCGCTCTTTCACCCTGCCGGCACCGCGGTCGTGGTTCACGGAGGCGTGGACGACTACAAGAGCGACCCTGCCGGCAATGCCGGCCCCCGCCTCGCGTGCGGCGTTATCGCCGGCCCTGGCAGTGGCAGCGCACCGGCGCGTTGACGCAATTCTCCAACTTCATCGCGGCATCAGCACCCAATAGTCGAGATCGAGCAGCACCGCGGGGTCGTCCTTCTCGCCCGACTTGAGCAGGAAGTCGGCGCAAGGATGATCCTTGGTTGCGACGGTGCGCAGCCGCAGCGCGCCGACGTCGTCGCGGTCCGCTATATCGGCCTTAGCCAGCACCTCGGACCAGGCAAACACGGTCGCGCCGGCAAACAGCGGCGATACATGCCGCCCGCCGTTGATCGCCGCAATGTGGAAGGCATTGGCGAGCCCGTTGAAGGAGAGCGCGCGGGCAAGCGAGATCACGTGGCCGCCGTAGATCAGGCGGCGGCCGAACCGGCCTTGCGCCGCCGAATGCTGATCGAAATGGATGCGCGCGGTGTTCTGATAGAGCCGCGTTGCGATCTGGTGCTCGGCCTCTTCCACGGTTATGCCGTCGATGTGGTCGATTTTCTCGCCGACGGCATAATCGCCGAAGCGATAGGGACTGCCCGCAAGCGTGAAGTCGTAGGCAGCGACGTCGATGCGCGGGCAGGCATCGCCGAGCGTGCTCGGGATCACTGCTTCCGGCAGGCGCGGCACATGATCGCCGGGCGCCGGCGCCGCCTCGTCGCGCTTTCGCACCATGACCCAGCGTACGTACTCGAGCACCTTGCTGCCGTCCGGCTTGCACCCGGTCGAGCGCACGAAGACGATGCCGGTCTTGCGGCTCGAATTCTCCTTGAGCCCGATGACCTCGGATTCGGCATTGAGAGTGTCGCCGGGATAGACCGGCGCGAGAACGCGGAAGGCGGCATAGCCGAGATTGGCAACCGCGTTGAGCGAGATGTCCGGTACGGTCTTGCCGAAGACAACGTGGAAGACGAGGAGATCGTCGACCGGCGAGCACGGATAGCCGATCGCGCGCGCGAACACATCCGAGGACTGCACGGCAAAACGCGGGCCGAACAGGCCATTGTAGAGCGCTACGTCTCCGACCGTGATGGTGCGAGGAACGGCGTGCTTGATCACCTGGCCGATGCGGAAGTCTTCAAAGAAATTGCCGCCACCGGTCTTCGACATATGTCTCACCAGATCGCTGTTGGGCCGGACCGATCGAGCCGTGCGTCCGGCCAGCCTTGGTTCGCGTAGCTTGGATGCGGGCGTCGGCACGGGAACGTGAAACGACCGGCCCGCGCGAATTTGCTATAGGTCGCTCAATTGCAGCTCATTTGCTGCTCAATTGCAAAAGGCGGGCCATGTCGATCGGAGCCACCCATGATCAGGCCTTGACGCCCGCCACGCCGGCGGGCGCGATTATCCATCCGCTCTGGGTGCGCCTTACTCATTGGGTGAATGCCGTGGCCATGGTCGTCATGATCGGCTCGGGTTGGGAGATCTACAATGCCTCGCCGCTGTTCCCGTTCGTGTTTCCCCGCGGGATCACCCTCGGAGGTTGGCTTGCGGGCGCGCTGCTCTGGCACTTCGCGGCAATGTGGCTCCTGGCGGTGAATGGTCTCATTTATCTGGTACTTGGTATCGCGACCGGGCGGTTCCGGCGCAAGCTCGTTCCGATCCGCCCGGGCGAGGTCTTGGCCGATGCCAAAGCCGCGCTCATCGGAAGGCTCGCCCACGACGATCTCTCGGTCTACAACGCCGTGCAGAAGCTGCTTTATCTCGGCGTCATTCTGGCCGGCATCGTCATCGTGCTGTCGGGCCTCGCCATCTGGAAACCGGTGCAATTGCAGGAGCTGACCGCCGTGTTCGGCGGTTACGATGCCGCCCGCTACGTGCACTTCTTCGCCATGGCGGCAGTCGTTGGCTTTCTCGTCGTCCACGTGGTGATGGCTTTGCTAGTTCCGAAGTCGCTGCGCGCCATGATCACCGGCCGATAGGCGGCGACGTTCAAACTCCAGGAGCAACGAGGATGTCACGCATTCGAAAAGGCCCACTCGGCGTCGATCCCGAGCTCCTCGGCAGGGATGCTGCCAAACTCATGCCCGATCCCACGCGCCGCCTCTTCCTTCGCGGCGGCGCGAGTCTCGGGGCGCTCGCCTTCCTCACCGGCTGCGACATCGTCGACGGCGCGTCGGCGGAACACGTGCTGACGAAAATTTCCTATTTCAACGACCGGGCGCAGGCATGGCTGTTCAATCCGAACAAGCTTGCGCCGACCTATCCTGACAGCGCGGTCAGGCGGCCGTTTCCGTTCAACGGCTATTATCCGGAGGACGAAGCACCCGAAGTCGACAAAGAAGACTACAAGCTCGAAGTCGGCGGCATGGTCGACAACACGAAATCGTGGACTCTCGACGAGCTCTACGCGCTGCCGCAGGAAACCCAAATCACCCGCCTCGTCTGCGTGGAAGGTTGGAGCGCGATCGGTAAATGGACCGGCACGCCGCTGCGCGAGTTCCTCAGGCGCGTCGGCGCCGATACGCGCGCGAAATACGTCTGGTTTCGCTGCGCCGAGGGCTATTCCACCTCGATCGACATGCCGACCGCGCTGCATCCGCAGACCCAGATGACCTTCAAGTTCGACGGCGAGATCCTGCCGCGCAGTTACGGCTTCCCGATGAGGGTGCGCATGCCGACCAAGCTCGGCTTCAAGAATCCGAAATACGTGATGGAGATGGCGGTCACGGACAAATATCTCGGCGGGTACTGGGAGGACCAGGGATACAACTGGTTCAGTGGAAATTGACCGCCGACGAGAAACTTATCCTCTGGCCGGCGGCGGAACCTCGGTGATGAGCCGCGCGCCGCGGTGAAACGTGACGTAGTCCCACAGCCATGTGAACGCCACGATGAACCGATTCTTGACTCCGATCAGGAAATAGATGTGGGCCAGGCTCCAGAATAGCCATCCGACAAAGCCCTTGAGGCGGAGATTGCCGAACTTCACCACCGCCGCCCGCCGCCCGATGGTGGCGAGATCGCCGCCTGACCGATAACGAAACGGCGGAGGCGGGGATTTCTCGGCGACGCGCGCCGCGATGAGCCGGCCGACATAGCGGCCCATTTGCTTGGCGGCCGGTGCGACACCTGGAGCCATCGCCCCCTTTTCGTCACGGACTGCTGCCGCGTCGCCGATCACGAATATCTCCGGATGGTTTGGGACCGAAAGATCGGGGCGGACCAGCACGCGGCCGGCATGATCGTGCTCGGCGCCGAGCCAGCGGGCGGCGGGCGAGGCAACGACCCCCGCGGCCCAGATGATGGTGCTGGCATCGATGCGTCCGCGATCGAGGTCGACGCCGTGCCGATCGCAATTGATGACGCGCGTGGAGGTCCTCACGTCGACGCCCATGCGCATGAGCGTGCGCTCGGCATACATCGAAAGATCCTCGGGTAAGGTGGGCAGGACGCGCGGACCCGCCTCGAGCAAGATGATGCGGGAGCTGCGCGGATCGATCCGCCGAAAGTCCTTGGCCAGGGTCTGGCGCGCGATCTCGGCGATGGC
>JBKOXY010000507.1:0-17597 GCA_046725125.1 Pseudomonadota bacterium
GGATCGAGAAGGGCTGCTCCCTCAGCACGGGGACCGGCCTTTGGATGACTTGGCCCCCGCTCGGCTGAGCACCGTCGCCGGGATCCTGCTCCCAAGCGTTGATCACGCCCTTCGGCTTGGCTTCCGTTGGTGCCGCGCGCGCCTTGCCTCTGCGCTTGCTTTTCGCGGCCGACGTCTTCGACGCGCGTTTGGATCGCTTCCTTGCCATCTCGTCTCTCCCATTCCTGAGTCGCCGACATCAAATCCATGAGCGAAGGCCGTGCCTGACCCTGCTGGCGGCCTTTCCATCATGGTGCATTCAGTGGCGATACGACGTGAGATAAATCACAGTAGCTCAGCTAAACACTGAGAGTCGCCACCCACCATAGCCGTTTGCAATGGCGACGATGCCGAAGCATCCGACGATGGGTCAACCGGAGCGATCAAACCTCAGCCGACGGCGCATCATAGGCGTGGAGCCAGTCCAGTCGCTCCTGCACGCGCACCTGTTGCCAGTCTCGCGTCGCTCAAGACCGTACGAACTCATCTCCTATCAGATCGGCGCAACGCGTGACAGATAGCGCTTTGGGAAAAGTAGCCCGATGGTCGACGGAATATTCCTCTGTCCTTTTGACCGTCAGCCGATCTAATTTCCGGCGGGGGACAGGAGGACGTCGATGGCTGCTTCCATGCGCTCCGCGCGCCTTCATGAGCCTGGGCAGCCGTTGCGGATCGATACGGTGGAAATTCCGGAGCCGCGCCCGCGCGATGTGCTGGTTCGGGTGAAGGCATGCGGCATCATTCCCAACATGAACGCGATTTTCAGCGGCCGGCTGTGGAATCACCTGCCGCCACTTCCCGCGAGCGTTGGGCTCGATGCTGCCGGCGTCATCGCGAAGGTCGGAAGTGAGGTCACCGACGTGGCCGTGGGCGATCGTGTTTACGTCAATCCGTGGCTCTCCTGCGGCACGTGTCCGTATTGCCGCGCGGGCGAGCCGATGCTCTGCAGCGCTGCCGCCTTCCAGGGCTATTTCGGCTTTTTTCCTCACTCCACGCGCCAGCTCTTGGATTATCCGTTCGGCGGTTTTTCGGAGTACATCACTGCGTCACCGCAACGGCTGGTGCACTTGCCGCCGCAGGTGACATTCGAGCAAGCCGCGCGCTTCGGCTATCTCGGCACGTCGTACGCTGCGCTGCGTCTCGGCCAGGTGCGCGGCGGCAGCTGGGTCGCGATCAACGGAATTACCGGCACGCTGGGAGTGGGCGCGACATTACTCGCCCTTGCAATGGGGGCGACGCGCATTCTCGGCCTTGGCCGCAATCGTGACGTGCTTGCGCAATTGAGGGCGCTGGCGCCTGACCGTATCGAGGTCCTCGCGCTCGGCGATGCTCCAATCGCCGATTGGATGCGACGGCACACGGACCAGCTCGGCGTGGACGCGCTCATCGATTGCTCCGCACGCAGTGCCGCCGCAGCGAACACCGCCGAAGCGCTTGCCGCGCTCAAGCGTGGCGCAATCGCAGTCAATATCGGCGCCTTGACGGAGCCGCTCGCAATCCAACCGATCCGTTTTATGACCGCTCGTCTGCAATTCCGCGGCTCGAACTGGTTCACGACGGGCGAGGGCCAGTCGATGGCCGAGATGGCGAAGCTTGGTATGCTTGATCTGACCAAGCTGGTCACGCACGCCTATCCTCTTGCGAAGGTCAATGACGCGCTGGCCGAGGTGCACACGCGCCCGGGTGGATTCATCAATATCGTGGTCCGTCCTGACCATTGATAGGGCTGACGCGAACGAAGGGTTGCCCCAACCGCGCATCAGTACATGGAGCAAACAGGATGATCGGGATTGCTTGGCTTAGGCGACGCGGCCTCAGCGCCGCGCTGTTCGTAATCTGCATCGATTTCGCAGCCATGCCGGTGCACGCACAGCTTGCGCCGTCGCAGCCGATCAAGATCGTCGTGGGTGTACCGGCGGGCGGTCTCGGCGATCTTGCCGCCCGCATCCTCGCGCAAAGGCTCAGCGAAAACGGGCACCCGGCAATCGTTGAAAACCGCCTTGGCGGCAACGCTATCATCGCCACCGACGCGGTCGCAAAATCGCGCGCGGACGGCTACACCCTGATCATGGGCAATCATTCGACGCTTGCGATCCTGCCGCACATCACCAAGATCGGCTACGACCCCGAGAAAGACTTGGCGCCGATCGCGCTGATGCTGGCGGCGCCCAATGTGGCCATCGTCAAGTCGGCGTTGCCGGTGACATCGATGCGGGAACTCGTCGCCTACGGCAAGATCAATCGCCTGACAAATGCCACGCAAGGTATCGGCGCGAGCGGCCATCTCATCGGTGAGCAGTTCAAGCAGCTGACCGGCGTCGATCTCATCCACGTCCATTATCGCGGCGCGGCGCTCGCACTGCAGGACGTTGTCGCGGGGCACGTCGATATGATGTTCGACGTGGTGGCGCTCACGCGAGAACACGCGCTGTCCGGACAAGTGCGGGCGCTGGCGGTGTTGTCGCCGCAGCGGAACCCGGTGCTGCCCGATGTCCCGGCCTCGGCGGAAGTCGGCTTCACCGCGCTAGAAGGCGGAGCCTGGTTCGGGCTCATGGCACCCGCCAGCACGCCGCGCGCGACCGTCGATTGGCTCAACGCCGAGACCCGCAAGGCGTTCGAGGTGCCGGAGGTGCGTGAGCGCCTGAGCAAGCAGGGGCTGCAGCTGCCGCTCGGAAGCCCGGAGGAGTTCGCCGCATTGATAGCCGCCGAGAGCAAGCGCTGGGGCGAGGTGATCCGCACGGGCGGTATCAAACTCGAGAGCAATTGAGCGGCAAGCTTGCAATTGCGATAGCGCTTGCAGGCACCGCGGCGCTCACGAGATCGAAATTCTGGGCGTCACGGACGGGCGACGAGCAGGGGCTCCACGTTTGCGCCTCCTGCCATTTGCGGGTGCGACGGCTCAAAGCCCTGGCGCAGTTCTCGCTTCAAGACCAGCGAGCGCGCAACAAGAAAGGCGTCTTTCAGAGTCGTGGCCCGACGCAGCGCAACATTGAAAAAGGCGTCCCCGAAATAGGTCCACTTGGCTTTGTCCTGACATCCGAACGATGCATGGTTGGCGTCCGCCGCGGTGATCACGAGCGTATCAGCATTGACGAGGGGAGGTATGAAGACGCCAGAATAGCAAGCCGAAATGATCACGACATTGTGTCGCACGCCGGTTCGCTCGAGCATCTCGGCAAGTCTGGATGGCTTGAGCGTTTCAGTCAGACGCCGCCCCGCGGTGACGGCAAGGCCGTCGGGCGAGCCGTGCGACGTGAGGATGACAAACAGAATGTCGCGCTCGCCATTCATCTTTTTTGCCTCCGCTTGCAATGTTGCTGCAAGCGTTTCGACGGTCGCATCCCCGCCCGTCTTGGTATTGAATCTTACGACAACCGGGCCGCCCCCGAATCGGCTCGCCACGACCTGTGCCGCACCGGTGGCCTCGCTGCGGAAAACGCCTTGATCGCCGAACAGTCCGAATGACACCACGGTCACCTTGCGAGCGTTCTCAGCCGCGTGCGCAGCCGCAAACAGCGGCGCGAAGGTGAGAGACAAAGCGATGATCGGCACGCCGAGCCGGCTAACCAAAGATCCGAACGTCACGACGAACCTCCGTTCACGCGCGCCACGCTGAACATCCTCAACGGACAGACTCGAAGATGTCCGTGATGATGGTCTCATCGGCGATGCCGCCGCCCGCCGCATTAGGCTGTTGCGCGCCCGACTTGGGCAGCCCATACATCGCTTCGATTGTGCGCAGGATGTTCACGTGGGTGATGCCTTTGCCCTCGGCATATGAGCCTGGCTTGATATGTGCTCCGGCGAAGATTGTGACGATCCGATTCTGAATATCGCGTAACAGCCGGTTGTAGCTCGGCGAATATCTCGGGTTTGGTCCGATCAGCGGATTGGTCAATCCGTAATAACCTCCCTGGTCATCGTTCTCGTCAAAAGTAACGATCAGAAGACTGTTGTGAGTCTTCGCCCACTGGTAATAGCCGTCGAGGTTCTGTTGGAGCCAGGCGTCGCCGGCCGGGATGCTCTGAGCCGGTTTGCCGTTGTGCATGTCGTGATTCAAGTTCGGGATGACGAAGGCGACGGTCGGCAGCGTGGCGTAGTCGCCGGGAAAGTCCGCGAACCGCAGATTGGACGAGGTGTCGATCGTCGTTCCGTTGGGAACGTTCGCGAAGCTGATCCAGGGCACATGCTTGCGGGCGTACACACATTGGTCCGTGCGGCAGTTCGGCGGATCGAAATCGACCGTCGAGCCGATGCCGGGTAGGCTTTCCGAATATCCCTTGAACGAGAGGCCTTTGGCGATCAGTTGCTCGCCGAGGCTGCTGGCCTTGAACGGGTAGTCGGGGTGGTTCGCCTTGCTCGGCACCTGATCGCGAAAGCCGACATTCTGGTTGCTGCCTGAGAACAGCCAGAAATAGTTGCCTTGACTATAGTGCTCCTCGGCGAACATGCGCTCGAATATGGCGCCTTCAGCCGCCAATTTTCTGATATACGGCGCGTCAAACTTGACCCCGAGGATTTGTTCAAAATCCTTGTTCTCCTCGACCACAATAACGATGTGGTCATAGACCGGCAGTGTCGGGGGCCACGGCGGCCTGCTAGCCGCCACTGCGGTGCCGGCCGCGCACGACAAGAGAGCAATGACGCACGCGTGTGAAATTTGTGGCATCTGTTCTCCATCCGAGTAGATCTGTGCTTGCGCTCGAGGTCGCGAGCGCTGCGAATCCACCGGGGGCGGATGCAAGCACATTCAATTGCGTGAGGATACCGGCTCCGCATTAGCTGTGCTATCACTGCATCCACGCTTTGTTGATGCCTCTCGACTCGCGCGGAGACGATCATGCTCAATTGCAGGTCCTTGGCGAAAGTTCTAGGCGCAACGGCGCCGGGCGGTTGCACGTGGTGAGGGATGCCCAAACTTCCTCCTTGCGTATCCGGACCGCTGCCGGAGGGCTTCTCGCTGCGCCGGTCACCGCCCGCAAGTGACTGCGAAGGACACTCCCTGCAAACAGCCGCCGAAAACGTTGCCGTCAGCCGAGCCGATGGGGCGACCTTGCGCCAGGCGCTGAGCGTTTGGCCGCGCATTGCCTTGCTGAGCTTCGGAAGTCCCGCCGTGCAGCTCGCCGCCATGTACCGCATCCTCGTCGAGGAAAGGCGCTGGATTTCCCGAGACAGGTTTCTCAATGCCTTGAACTATTGCCTGGCGCTTCCGGGACCCGATGCGCAGCTGCTCGCGGCCTATGTCGGTTGGACCATGCACGGCACGCTCGGCGGCATGCTTGCAGGCGGACTCGTCATCCTGCCACCCATGATCTGCATGATGGCGCTGAGCTATGGATATGTCAGCGGCGGCGATTCCACGATCGGCGAGGTGCTTCTTTACGGACTCAAGCCAGCCATCCTGGTCATCGTGCTCGAGGCGACGATTCGAGTCGGAAGGCAGGTGCTGCGGACCCGACTGATGGTTGTGCTCGCGGCTTTGGCTTTCGTCGGAACTTTTTTCTTCAATCTGTCCTTCGTGCCCGTCGTCATTGGCGCCGCCATGATCGGCTTCTGCGCTGCGCTTGTGGGGTCTTCGGCATTTCCTAGCGCGGCGCAGGCTCAAGACGTCTACGGCGCGTTCATGGGGCCGGCCGCTGAAGACATCCGTCAAGACGATTTGCCGGATCACACCCGGCCGACCGCAGGCCGCCTCCTTCGCATCTGCGCATTCTGGCTCGCGCTTTGGTTTGTTCCTGTCGGCGTGCTAGTCGCTGCGCTCGGCCTCGACAATGTCTTCAGCCAGATCGCAATCTTGTTCAGCAAGATGGCGGCGCTGTCCTTGGGCGGCCCCTACGCCGTCAACAGCTATGTCGCGCTCCATGCGGTAGAGCCATACGGTTGGCTCACGCGCAACCAGGCGCTGGACGGTCTTGCGCTCGCCGAGCTGGCGCCGGGGCCTGTCATCCTGTTCCAGCAGTTCGTCGGCTTCCTGGCGGCATATCGCAATCCCGGCATGCTGCCACCGCTCGCGGCAGGGACCTTGGGCGGGCTCCTCAGCGTATGGGTCATTTCCATCCCGCCGTTCTTGTGGATTTCTCTTGTTGGCCCGTTCATCGAAAGATTTCGCGACAACAAGGTCATCAACACGACGTTGAGCGCCGTCACGGGCGGCGTCCTTGGCGTCGTCCTTACCTTTGCGATTAGGTTCGGCACGCGCACGATATTCACGGAGTCCGAGCCGATCAGCGGCTTTGGGCTCGATTTCAGCGTTCCGAATTTCGCCAGCGCCGATCCATGGGCGCTGGCAATCGCCGTCGTCGCCGCCATCGCCATGTTCCGCTTCGGGCTTGGAATGGTTGCGACGTTGGCGGCATCCTGCGCAATCGGAACCATTCCCTATTTGATTGATGCAATCGGGCTAGGGAGCCTACGCAGCGGCCTGTTGGGATTTGTGGCCGGCGCCGCCATCGGGTTCCCAGCCGGTCCGGTTGCCGTTTGGTGTCTGCATCTTCGCATCCAGCAACGGCGAGCAATGGCGTCCGCGATCATTGCGGGTAGCGCGATCGGCGATCTCATTGTCGCATTGGTGTTCTTCGTCGTCACCGACCTTTTCGGAGGCGCCATCACTTCGCTGCAGATGCTCAAAAATCCGCTCTTTCAAGGCCCCATCCTGATCCTGGGCGGGATCGCGTTGTTGTTCATCGTGAGCCGGAGCGTGCTCTTGGGATTGCCGCAGCAAAAGCAGAGGCAGGACGAGGAGTGGACCTATGTGGGGGCGGGACTCGCGGCCCTGATAGCCGTGTCCGCGAGCGTAACTCACCCGGAGAATCTTCTCGCGATCGGGGCTGTCTTCGCCATCCTTGGAATTGGATCCGACAGCGGCATCGCTCTGCTCGCAGGATTCTTCATCGGGACCGGACTCACCTGGTTCAGCACGATCGAATTGCTTTGCCATCTGGGCGAGAAGCAGGGACGCCAGATCATGCTGCGCGTCATGCAGAGCTTGTGCATGCTGTGCATTGCGGCAGGATTTGTCCAACTCGCCCGTGCGGCGAACCTCCTCGGCATCTGAGCACCGCTGCTGGCACGGCGATGTGTTCAACCCTGCGTACACGGTGCAACACGATCGCCTGCAACCGTCCCTGTAAAGAACAGGAGAAAACAGAGAGCGGGTGATTCGCCGCTCTCGGCTGCTCCTGTCTCGCGGCGCAGAGTGGGACCGCGGCACGATCGAGTTCTCCTGTTCCCCCAGCGCTTTAGCGCCGCTCCCGCAACCATGGGCGGTGCGTGCGGGCAACCGGCTGCGGCCATTGGGGCAAACAACGGCAGAAAGACAACAGGAGATAACAGGAGAAAACCACGAAAAGGCGAGCCTCAGCGTGGGCTGTTGCGCGCGGCGTCCTGTCCACGACACCGCGCCGAGCGGCAGCGGCCAACACCAGCGTCCGCCCCATCCGGCAGCAACATCGGAGCGGCTTTCAGGCGCAAATGTGATGAATACCCTTTTGTGTAAGATTCTCGTAACGCGCGCAAGCGATATTTTCCTACGCGGCCGCGATGTCGATGCCTTCTTGCTCGCAGGAATTGGCCACATCGCAGACGGTGGCGCGCTGCACGTCGCGCTTCCAGCGCAGATCGTCGAACTCGGTTCCCCGATGCATCGTACAGCGATCGTCCCACATGACGAGGTCGTTGACCCGCCAGCGATGGGTGTAAACGAATTGCCGCTGCGTCGCGTGCGCGATCAATTGATCGATCAATGCGCGACCCTCGTGCTCAGGCATGCCGAAGATCCGACCCGCGTGCGACGCGAGGTAAAGCGATTTGCGCCTTGATTCCGGGAGCGTGCGAACGACCACCTGGGGGACCGGCGGCATTCCCCGCCGCTCGTCATCGCTGAAATTGGCGAAGCCGAGCCGCGCACGAGAGTTGAAGATCGAATGCTCGGCCACCAGGCGATCGAGGCGGCGTTTGGTCTCCTCGGGAAGCGCATCGTACGCCGCGCGCTCATCGGCAAATTCGGTATGTCCGCCGACTGGTGGGATCGACCGCGCGTAAAGTAACGATGCCCGTGCAGGCAGCCGCTTGAATGAGCTATCGGTGTGCCACAGCCGGTTGCCCAATTGGAACAAGCGGAGTCTGCTTTCCTTGCCCCACACCTCATTGTCGTGATTGAGGTTGGAAACGTCGGCAAATTCCTTGCGCAGACGCAGCGGCGCATCCTTTCGATAAACGGCGATCGTGGTCTCGAGCGGGCCGAAGTGCCTCGCGAAGTCGAGATGCTGATCCTGCGAGAGATGTTGATCGGGAAAGATCAAGACCGCGTACTGCGTGAAGGCGTCCTTGATCGCCCGCACATCCGTGGGGTCGATTGGTCGAGCCAACTCGACGTCGCCGATTTCGGCCGCAAAGCTTGGCGTGACCGGATAAACGGTGATGGCCATGATCATGCCCTCGGCGCACGAGGTTTCGCCGGTGTTGGAAGAATTGAATCACGACGGACCAACGCTTGCAATCGGCTCGGAGGCGATTTTAAGCCGTGACGACCGGGAGCGAGCAACGGAAAGCGCGTTTCATCTTGCGCGCGATCGGCGCAACGCGCGTCGGTTCAAGCCTCGCGTCGACACGGCTTTCGAGGGTCAGAACTTGTAGCCGAGGCTGGCGCGGACGACCTGCACGTTGTAGCTCGCCCAGGTGAATGTGACGGGAAGGAAGCTTCCGGGAGAGATCGGTCCGCTCAGAGCGACGTTGCTGTCGAAGCTCTAGTAGAGGTATTCGAGCCTGAGCATGGCGTGCGGATAGACCATCCTTCAAACCACGTCAGCCTTCCAAATTCCGGTCGCTGCGTTTGGCCTTTCAGGCGGCCCGCGCTCCGAGCAGCGCCTGGCGGAAACGCGACTTGAGGAACGGTCCGTCCCACGGTGGCAACACCAGCGGGTCGCGCGCGGACGAAACTTTCAGCAAAACGAGCACCGGGCCGTTGGCCGTATGCAACATCGCCACCGCGGCGTCGAGCTCGCTCACCTGCCTCACGGTCGCGGTCTGGCGGAAGCCGCAGGTGATCGCGACGCCCGCAAGATCGACACCCGCACTGGTGTGGGTCGGTTGCATGCCGGTTTCGCCGTAATGCTCGTTGTCGATGACGGCGATCGCGAGGTTGTTCGGCTTTTTCGCCGCCGCGGTCGCCAGCGCCCCCAACCCCATCAGCATTTCGCCGTCGCCCGTAACCACCAAGACGCGGCGTTTCGGCTGCGCCAGAGCCAGTCCCAATCCCACCGTGACCGCGCTCCCCATCGCGCCCCAGAGATAAAAATTGAGCGGATGATCGCCCACAGCCGCGCAGTCATAGGTCGGCGAGCCGAGACCCGTCACCACGAGCGTATCGCCGCGATCGGCCAGTATTCGGGCGATGGCACTGCGGCGCCGCAGCGTGTTTTGTTCGTCCATCGGTTCAGTCCTTGAAAAGCTTGGCGCCGAGCATGCGCTGCGAGAGCAGGACCGCGGCGGTCAGGTTGCCATTGAAGGCGATGCGCGCACGGCCGGGGCCGCCGATTCCGGCTCGGTCACTTCGTAAACGATCGCGCCCGCCAGCCGCAGGGCGTCGGCTGCGATCTGGCCCATCGGCACCTGCCAAGGATTGGCTTCGCCCCACTCGCCACGCATGGTGACGATCATCAGCAGCGGGAAAGCGCACACCTTCGCGAGCGACAGCGTGTTGATGCAGTTTCCCACGCCGCTGCTTTGCATCAGCAGGACACCGCGCTCGCCGCCGAGCCAGGCGCCGGCCAAAATGCCGATGGCCTCCTCCTCGGTGGTCAGCACGGTCGGCTTCATGTCATCGGCCGCGTGGCACAACTCTATCAGCCGCGCATGCCCCGAGTCAGGAACGTATGTGACGTGACGGACATCGAATTCGCGCAGCTTCTCGAAGATCAGGTTCGGCCAATTCTTCGCATCGGGGGCCATGACGCTGCCGGTCGCATCGTTGTTCGCCCGTCCGTGTCCCCGAGTCTGCGTCGCCATTTGCCGCCCTTTCAAACAGACAACCGTTGCCGGATGGCTTCATCGGCCATCACGTCCGCCGGCGCACCATGCTTTATAATTCGTCCCTTCTCCATCACGTAACAGGAGCTGCTGACAGCAGCCGCACGGCGAACGTTCCCCTCCACGAGCAACAGCGCGACGCCCTCGCTGCGCATCGGCTTAGAACAGTTGACGTGTTGAGCATGTTTTCCTCGGGTTGGAAGTCTGACATTCACGCCCCAGTGAAATTGGCCTTGCGCTTCTCGGTGAAGGCCGCGATGCCTTCCTTGTAGTCGCCGCTCTCGCGCAGCTTCTCGTAGGCGTGCCCCTCGATCTCGAAGCCTGCGCTCAGACTCGTGTCGTATGACGTGTTCAACACCCGCTTGACCGTCTTGAGCGCAAGCGGCGACATGGCGGTGAGCGTGCTGATGATGTCGTCAAGAATGCGATCGAGCGCCGCAGTGTCGTCGGCAATGCGCGTGAGCAAGCCCCAGCTATGGGCTTCGGGCGCGGGGATGCGCCGGCCAAGCATCATCATGTCCACCGCGCGGGTCAACCCGGCGATGCGCGCCACACGCTGACTACCGCCGCTGCCGGGAATTTGGCCGAGAGTCACTTCCGGGAGCGCCAGGACTGTGTCCTTGGTCGCAATCCGGATGTCGCACGCCATGGCCAGTTCGAGGCCTACTCCCATCGCGTACCTTTCCAGCACGCAAACGACCGGCTTCGGGCAGCGCTCCGCCGCGGCGATGTTCCACGCGAGGTGAGACATGCCGTCGCGCTCGATCTGCGGGAATGCCTTGACGTCGCCGCCCGACGTGAACACGCCGTTTTTGCCGCGGATGACGACGACGCGCACGTCCGGATCTTGGCCGAACGCCTCGATGATCGCGGCGATTTGACTGCGCCCACGATAGGAGACGACATTCAACGGCGGCCGATCGAGCCAGAGAAAGCCGGCCTTCTTCTTCGCGTCGACGTTGTAGTGCAGGCCATCGAGATCGCGCAGAATTGCAGCGCGCTGTTTGGCGTAATCCTTGCTCATGAGTCTTCCTTCACCGTGACCTTGTTTGCTTCGAATGCCTCATATTCCCCGGTTCGCAACTTGCGGCGCAAAAGCTTGCCGGACGCGGAGCGGGGAATGGCCTTCACGAATACGTATTGCCTGGGGCGCTTGAAACGGGCGAGGCCGCTCCGCAAACACACATTGTCGAGCTCCTCGGGCGCGAGCTCGGCGGCCGCCGGTTCAACGAAAGCCACCACCTTGGCGCCGAGCCGCTCGTCCGGCATTCCCACGACGGCGCATCCCGCGACGAGCCTGCTGCGCGCGAGGGTGTCCTCCACTTCCTCGGGAAAGATGTTTTCGCCGCCGCTGATGATCATGTCGTCGACGCGGCCCACGACGTAGAGCTCGCCATCCTCGTCGAGCTTTCCGAGATCGCCGGTGCGGTACCAGCGGCCTTGGATCGCCTTGGCATCGGCGTCGGGGCGCTTCCAGTAGCCCGAGAATGCCTCCGGGCTGCGCATGCTGGCGACAATCTCACCCGCGACGCCCGCCTCCAGGTCGATCTCGATATCGTCGTCGCGCGACGGTGAAACGACGCGGATGATCTGGTTCATCCCGGCGCGCCCGGCGCAGCCGGGCTTGCGGTCGAGATGGTCGCAGTAGCTGAAGGTGTAGATCTCACTGGAACCATAGTAGTTGACGAACAGATCGGGCTCGAGCTGATCCAGGCAGCGCTCGATCAGCGCGGGCGTCATCGTCATGCCTGCGAAGCCGACGCGGGACAAGGAACGCAAGTCATAGGAGTCGAACTTGGGATGTCGCAGCGTGTCGTGGAACATCGTGGGCACGAGAAAGAGCGTCGTCAGCCGCTCTTTGGAGATCAGCCGTAGAATCTCCTCGGGTTCATATTCTGGCACACACGCCAATCGGCCATTGAGCAGCGCCGTGCTCAGAAGGATGCGCACGCCCATGGTGTGGAAGAACGGCATTACGCCGAGACTCGAATCCCCCCGCCGATACTGGTTCTGAGCAATGTGAGCAATCGCGGCCATCAGCTCGCTGCGGTGACTACGCGGCACGCCTTTTGGGCGCCCGGTGGTCCCGGAGGTGTAAAGCATCAAACATGTCGCGGCCTCGCTGATCGCGGCGGGACCGGCGAGCGCGGGCGAATCGCGCAGTCGTGCGAATGGCGTACCCTCGCCTTTGCCGTCTGCGGCAATGATCACACGTCGCGGGTCGATCTTGAGCGTCGCAGCAGCCTCGGCGGCCGCAGCGCCCGAGGCGCCGTCGAACGCCACGGCTGCCGCTTCGGCGTCCTCGAGGCAATACCTGATCTCGTCTGCGGTTGCGCGCCAGCTCACCGGCGTGAAGACGATGCCGAGCAACTGGCATGCCCAGTACAGGGTCGCCATCTCGTATCGATTCCGCATCACCACCACGAGATGGTCGCCCGCCCTCAACCCCATGTCCTGTAAGCCGTCGGCAACGGACGCGATGTCGCGGTACCAATCGGCATAGCTCATCCGACGTTTGCTTTCGACGAACGCCTCCTGATGGGGTTGGCGCATCACCGCCGCGGCAAACGCGCTGCCGAGATCCATGGTCACGACCCTTTGCCGATGGCGATTGCGGCTTCGAGCACCGCGGCAACGATCGGCGCATATCCCGTGCACCGGCAGATGTGACCCGAAAGCATCTCGCGGACCTGCTGCTCGTCCGGCGCCGGCGTGTCGCGCAGAAAATGGGTCACCGAGCACAATATGCCCGCCGTGCAGAAGCCGCATTGCAGGGCGTGATGCTTCGCAAAGGCGCGCTGTACCTCGTTGAGCGTGCCGGGTTCGGCGAGCCCCTCGACGGTGACGATGTCCGCACCGTCCGCCTGAGCGGCATACTGGGTGCAACTGCGCACCGCTCGGGCATCGACCAGAACCGTACACGCGCCGCATACGCCATGCTCGCAACCGACGTGAACCCCGAAGGCCTGCAGCTCATGACGCAGAAAATCGCAGAGCAGCATGCGAGGCTCGGCCTCACCGGATCGGCGTTGTCCATTCAAGGTCAACTCGACCGTGAAGCGCTCGCCGGCTGCGCGATAAAGCGTTGTCATTGCAATTGGCCCCTTCGCTGCCGGGCCATTTCGAGCGCACCGTTGACGGCGCGCTCCACCAGCACTTTCGTCAACGCAATCCGATAATCGGCGCTTGCCGAGTGATCCTCCATGGGTGTCACGCTGACGGCGGCATGCTCGGCGAGGCTGGCAGCGATCTCGCCGGCCGGGCGGCCGAGAAAGCTCTTCACGTCGATCGCGACCGGCCGGCTCTCCACCCCCCCGACCCCGAGCGAGAGTTGCTCAAGCCGGTCGGCTCCATCGAGACGAAGGCTGCAGCCCGCCGCCGCGATTGCGAAATCTCCGTGGCGCTGCGCGATCTCCGTGAATGCGTGCCCGGCATCGGGTGCAGCGCGTGGCCACTCCAGCGCCGCCACGATCTCGTCCGGCCGGCGCTGCGTCGTGAGCGCACCGAGAAAGAATTCCGGCGCGGGAACGCGCCTTTCTCGCCGACGCGATTGCAGCACGATGGTCCCACCGCATACGACGAGAGCGAGCGGTATCTCAGCACTCGGATCCGCGTGCGCGACCGAACCGCCGAGCGTTCCGCGGTTGCGCGTCTGGAAATGCCCGACCCATGGCAACGCCATGACCAGCAGCGGCACCTCCCGCGCGATGACGTCCAAGCGCAGCGCATCGCCCTGTACCACTCCGGCACCGGTCACCACGATGTTCGATCTCGTTGAAATGGTCTTCAGCGCCTGGATGCGTGAAATGTCGATCACGGCGCGCGGACGAACCATTCTGAGGTTCAGCAACGGCCCGAGCGTCATGCCGCCCGCGAGCACGGCCGCTTCATGGCCCATCTCGGACAGAAGAGCGAGCGCCTCCGAAACAGCCTCCGGCCGATAATAGTCGAACGCCACCGGCTTCACGAACCGCCTCCACTTCGCCCATACCGTCGCAATCTCGACCACCAAGTCCGCCAGTGCTCGCCGCCCCCCGGCCTTAGCCGGCGCTCCAGAGAGTGAAAGAATTGAGCGACGAGATAACGCGTCACACTGCCGAGCATGCGCTGGCCGACGGCTGCAACCTTGCCGCCGACATCGGCTTCGTAGCGATACTGGAGGCGCGTGCGGCCGCCGGCCTCGGGTCGCAGGCTCACGAAGCCCGACCCTGATCCGAAGCCTAATGCCCCGAAGGCCTTGCCGACCAGGCGCACAGAGCTTGGTTCTTTCTTGTCGCGCATCTCGATTTGCGCGTGATAGGTGCCGCGAATGCCGGCAACACCGATCACGACCTGAGCCGAGTAGCGATCCGGACCATCCTGGGTGAGGCCGCGACATCCCGGGATGATGGCGGCAAGCTCGCTCGGATCCAGGAGCCGCCGCCACACCTCCTGCACGGGTGCGGAGAGAAAGACTTCCCCGCTCCCAGTCACCGCGCCGCCGACGGCCGTCCCCTCCGCTCGGGTCTGCGCTGCCAGCGAGCGCTGATTCACGTCATGCCCGTTTGCAAATGCCCAAACGCGGCGCAGGTTCAACGGCAACGAAATATCGTCGCGTCCAAGCGCATCCGCGACCGCGTTTGTGATCGCAGCGGGGGTGAGCATGGCGCTGCCGTCTCCCATCCCCTTCGCGCCGAGCGCATTGACGGGAGAGGCCGTTTCGACGTGACCGATCTCGAGACGCGGAACCTCGACAGCTGTCGGACAAAGATAATCCGCAAAAGTCCCCGACAGGAAATTGCCCCGCTCGTCATACGCCAGCTCTTCGAAGAGAGCTGCGCCCAGACCGTGCGCAAAGCCGCCGTGTACCTGTCCTTCGACGATTTTGGGATTGAGCTGGGTTCCGACGTCGTGAACCGAGACATATTTGTCGATGCGGATCGCGCCGGTCTTGCGGTCGATCTCAACCGCCGCCAGATCGACTACGAAGCCGAATGTGACCGCAGAGGCAATCCGGTCTTCGTCATCGGGCGAGCCCAAGACCGCAGGCGACACGATGGCAGCTTCATGAATTCCGGGGGTGGCATGGTCCGGCAAACCGGCTGGGTCCCAGTGGGCGCGCGCCGCCGCCTTGCGGAACGGCAGTCCCTTGTTGGATTGCGCGCGCACTCGGGCATAGCCTTCGCACAGCTCGATCTCTTCCGGAGCAGCGTCCAGGGCGTCAGCGGCGAGCAATTTGATTTTCTGCGCGACTTGCCCCGCGCACTTTGCGACGGCATCGACAACGATTGCCGCGAAGCGGTTCGAATAGTTTCCCGACGCAATCGACCAAGCGCTCGTCAGCGTGTCGATCTCCGTCACCACATCAATATCGTTGGGATGCAGTCCGAGCGCGTCGGCGACGATCTGCGCAGCAACGGTCGCATGGCCCTGGCCATTCGGGGCGCTGCACAAGCGCAACGTGACTTGTCCGCTCGGATCAACCGAGAGCACGGCGCTGGCGTTGGCACCCGATTTGCGGTCGGCGCGGCGGCGGTCCTGCGCCGTCTGCGCCAATGAAACATAGGCCATGTTCGAGCCGGACGGCTCTACACCCGCTGCCAGGCCGATGCCGAAAAGCCCTCCCGTGCGGCGGACTTCGTCGCGCCGGCGTTTGAGTTCGTCATAGTCGGCGATCCGTAGGAGTTCCGACAGCGCCGCATCGTAGTCGCCGGCATCGAATATGGCGCCTGCCGGCGCTCTGTAAGGGAAGGCATCGGCAGGGATGAAATTGCGGCGGCGCAGCTCCGCCGGATCCATTCCCAGCCCGCGCGCCGCGATGTCCATGACACGTTCGAGGGCAAAATAGAATTGCGGCCCGCCATATCCGCGATTGAGACCGACAGGCGTGCAGTTCGTGACGACGAGCTCATTGTCGATGGAAATGTTAGGCACCTTGTAACAGCCATTCGAGGCGGCGTGCATGCGATAGAGGGAGGCCGGCTCGGGGGGGCGGACGTGGGCGCCCATGTTCGCGGTGTTCCTGAATCGCAATCCTGTGAGCTCGCCGGCCTTCGTGAACGCCGCCGCGACCGTTCCCAAGCGATCGCTCGAGGCAGACGAGGCCGTAAGATGCTCGGCGCGATCTTCGATCCACTTGACGGGCACGCCGGTCTTGCGGCTGACGGCCGCGAGAAGAACGATGTACGAGAGAACGGCCTGCTTAATGCCGAAACTTCCGCCGCTGCTCGGCGGCGTGATCAGGCGAAGCCGGTGGCCGGGCACGCGCAATGCGCTGGCCATGAGCGGCTGGACCACGAACGGCCCCTGGAAGTTCGACCACACCGTGTAACGGTCGGGTGCGCGTTCGAAGTGCGCAATGACGCCGAACGTCTCCATCGGGGTGGAGGCATAGCGCGGATACGAGTACGAGAACTCGAAAACCCGATCCGCCGCGGCAAAGGCAGCGTCCGGGTCGCCGTAATTGAAGCTGCGCCGGCTTATGACGTTCGATCCCGCTTTCTCGTGGATCACCGGGGCATCGCGCGCGGTGGCGTTTCGCAGGTCCGACACTGCCGGAAGCACGTCGTACTCAACGTCGATCAGATCGCACGCGTCTTCCGCCATGTAACGCGTGTCAGCGACCACGACGGCAACGGGCTCGCCGACGTATCGTGTCCGGTCGATGGCGATGGGATAGTAGGCGAGCGGAGCCTTCACCACGCTTGGCACCGGCCCGATCAGGTCCGCGACGTCCTTGCCGGTGACGATGCCTCGAACGCCCGGCAGCTCCCGCGCTCGCGCGAGATCGATCCGCCCGATCCGCGCATGCGGGTGGGGCGAGCGCAAGATCGCTGCGAAACGGATTCCGGGGATTGGCGAGAGATCGTCGATGAAGCGCGCCTGCCCGGTCAGCAGCGCCTGGTCCTCCTTGCGCGCAACGGGCGAGCCGACCCATCGCTGCGATACGGTCCCGATTGCTTCCAGCAAGACGCGGTCCACCTTGGAATAGCGTTAGCCTCGCCCTTTCGGCCGTTTCGTCTCGTTACATGATCTATAGGACCAGCCGGGTCGTCACGACAAGATTGACAACGAGCAAAATGATTTGTTCGTTATAGAGGGCATGCCGGACCGCAGGCAGGCGTCGCGGCCGCAAGATCAACATCGGCCGGACGTTGAGCCGGGGATAGTATTACGGCGTCGCTATGCGAGCGGTTGATTGCAGGAAGAATTGTCGAGCCGAGTGCTGCGTGTTGCTTAGCGCCCAAACGGGCACGATCGAGAAGGCCGACAACCCCCGCCGAGAATGATCGTGACCGTCGATCCCTCGCTTCAGTCAGCAATCGATGCCCTCTCTTTGCCAGGCATCATGATTGGCCATCGGCTGATCTCACCTGGCGATGAAGATGCGTTATTGCCAGAGGAGGCTCCTTCCTTCGCCTCGAGTGTCGTCAAGGTGCGGCGTGCGAGTGGCGCGGCTCGTATCGTGGCGCGTCAACTCCTGAAGCGATTGGGACAACCCGAATGCGCGCTACCGAGAACGTCCGGGGGAGCGCCAGCCTGGCCCGCAGGCG
>JBKOXY010000023.1:0-2508 GCA_046725125.1 Pseudomonadota bacterium
GCCCGCTCTGGTCGCGGCCGCGCTCGTTGGTGCGATAATCGGCTTCGCGCCCTTCAACCGGCCGGTGGCGCAGGTTTTTCTTGGCGATGTGGGCAGCCTGCCGATTGGGCTTCTGCTCGGCTGGCTCTTGGTGCAGCTTGCCGCAATGGGTCATCTGGCGGCGGCGTTCATCCTACCCCTCTATTATCTCGCCGACACGACGATCACCCTCATCTCCCGCCTCGTGCGGGGCGAGGCGTTCTGGCAAGCTCATCGGACGCATTTCTATCAGCGCGCCACCGATTGTGGGTTGACGGTGCGCGAGATCGTCACTCGCGTCTTTCTGGCCAATCTGGCGCTGGCCGCGCTCGCGCTCGTCACCGTCGCGGCGCATAACATCGTCGTATCGCTGGCGATGCTGAGCGCCAGCGCCGCAATCATCTTATGGCTGCTTGCCGTCCTTGCTGGCGTCAAGAACCGACGCTAGCAGAGATTTTGCTGCCGCTGGCCTTCCCAACACGGTTCCCGGCGCCGTCGGGCTGACCGAGGCTCGACCTCGCAAGATCACGCAGGGCTGCGTCGGGCGCCGCGACGAGATGCAGAATTCAGGCCGCCTCCCCGCCGAAATCCGGCACCGCGTCGTGCAGCACGCCGAAGATCACGGAGCGGTCTTCGCGCGCGAGGCCTTGTTCCAGCGCCGCAAGCCAGCCGCGCATCGCTTCCAGCGATGGACTGACCGGCTTGGCGGCAACGATGCCCTCGATGCCGATCGGGGCGGTCGGCTCCTCGCGCGCGAACAGGATTTCTTGCAGGCGCTCGCCGGGCCTGATGCCAGTGAAGGTGATGTCGATGTCGCGTCCGGGTTCGAGGCCCGAGAGGCGGATCATCCGCTCGGCGAGATCGACGATCTTCACCGGTTGGCCCATATTGAGCACGTAAACTGCCACGCCCAACTGTCCGGCCTCGAGGGCATGGCTTGCCGCCGTGACCACGAGGTCGCAGGCCTCGCGGATGGTCATGAAGTAGCGCACCATCTCCGGATGCGTCACCGTGAGCGGCCCGCCGGCTTCGATCTGCGCCTTGAATTTCGGCACCACCGAACCATTCGAGGCGAGCACGTTGCCAAAGCGCACCGCGATCAACCGCATGGCCCGCTCGTGTGCGCCGCCGCGCCGCGCGAAGTCGTTATCGAGCGCCTGGCAATACATCTCCGCCAAGCGTTTTGAGGCGCCAAGCACGGACACCGGCTCGATCGCCTTGTCGGTCGAGATCACCACCATGGCGGCCGCGCCCGCGGCGACAGCGGCGTCGGCAACGTTTACCGAGCCGAACACATTGGTCTTGACGCCCTCCGCCCAATCCTGCTCCAGCAACGGCACGTGCTTGAGCGCGGCCGCATGAAACACG
The DNA here is from genome assembly GCA_046725125.1 of Pseudomonadota bacterium. Classification (GTDB taxonomy): domain Bacteria; phylum Pseudomonadota; class Alphaproteobacteria; order Rhizobiales; family Xanthobacteraceae; genus VAZQ01. The sequence goes on from JBKOXY010000023.1 coordinate 1,387, forward strand.
ATGTCGGGCCGAAAGGCATTCATCAGGCGGAAGATGCGGGTGCGATCGCGCACGTCGGCAAGACGGCCTTCGATCTTCGCCCTCGACTGCTTGGCCGCGAGCATTTCCAACACGGCGTGCAGAGCAGGCTCGGAGTTCTCGATCACAAGCACGCGACCCGCGCCGAAGGTCACGATGCGATCGCAAATTTCGGCGCCGATGGACCCGCCGCCGCCGGTCACGATGATCGATTTGTTCCGCACGAAACCTTCGAGTCGATGGTAATCGATCTTCACCCTGGGCCGCAGCAGCAAATCCTCGACATTGACAGGCGCGAGCCGCAGCGCCTCGCCGCCATCATCGAGCGAAGGAAGGCGACTGGTGGCGAGCCCCAGACGCCTGGCGCGCATAAGGACCGTTTCGGGGTTTGCTTCCGGCGCGAGGGCGCTCGGCGTGAGTACAAGCCGTGTCACGTTGATGTCGCGCTTGCTGAGCTCGGTGATGACGCCCTCGATATCGTCTGGACCGCCGAACACGGAAATGCCGCGTATGGCTTGGCCCCGATCCGCCATGGACGGCGACAGAATGCCCACGGGACGGATCTTCGTGACCGCTCCGCTTTCGATCGCACGCAGCAGGACATCGGCATCGGCAGTACGGCCAACGACGAGGATCGGCGTCGAACCGCCCGCCTTGGCATGCTGAAGCGTGCGGGTGTAGCGAAAATAGCGATAGGCGATGCGCGGGCCCGACAGAAATGCGATTTGCAGCAGCCAATAGAGCACGATCGTGATCTTGCCGAAGAAGAACGTGCCGTAGACGTTCGGCGCCAGCAACACGTAATCGAGCGCGAGCAGCGTTGCCGCCAGTATCGTCGCGGCGCGCACGATGTTGAAGAGGTCGGGCAGCGAGGTGAAGCGCCACTTCGCCTTGTAGAGGCCAGAGACGCCGTAGATGAAACCGGAATAGACGACGAAGGCAGGCAGCAGAATCACCAGGAATCGCCAGCGCTCGGTAAGCCCGGCCTCCTCGAAACGAATGAAGAAACTCGCGACCACCGCCGCCGCTGTGGCCAGGAGGTCGTGCACCAGAATGAGCCACATCCGTGGCGTGAAGCTCGAAAAGCGGATCATCGTCCCGATA
>JBKOXY010000223.1:0-7707 GCA_046725125.1 Pseudomonadota bacterium
CTGCCACTCCATAGGCGGCGCAATTCGTAATCTTTCTTTCCACCGCTTGCCATAAGAATGGCACCTTTCTTGCTTCGAATCGCGCAGGTGGACGGTACGGGGGGCTTGGAAGAGAGGAGCCTCACCATGTGCGACTACAGCTTACACAATGTGAAGTCGCGTGCTGCGAGAGTTGGCGACAAGCTCACGACGCGCAACTTTGGTACCGGCACACGTGGCTTTGCCGCCCAGGAAGACGCCACCATGGCGGTATGCGTTCTTCCGGGAACGGAGCTTGCGTTTTCCCGGGAGGTCGCATGCACGGCGTCCGGATTCCTCGGCCTGGGCGCGCGCAGGATGGCCTACCAGACGGCGATCTTTCGGCAGGTCAACAAGGACCAACCGCGGGTGCACCATGACGCGCTCGAATTTCCGGATGGGCAGACTGTCCTGCTGACCGAGCTCGTCGAGGGTCAGGAGGCAACCGTGCTGCAGCTTCCCGCGCAGCCTGCGACCGCAGCCGAGGCGGAGGCTCAGCAGCGCGTCGCCTACGTCGGGTAGTAGTACTCGCCGCACGACGGCGGCGCAGAAGGTGAAGGGGCCGCTCCTCGGCGGGGCGGCCTTTTTTGCTGTTTGAATGACAGTGCGATGGAGCAGGCTGCCTCAGGTATCGGCGGTCGCCGCCGTGGCGGCGGAGCGCGGGTGCAGCATCGCCGCATTGAGCGCGCCGCCATACACGAAGATCGATGCCGTCCAATACAGGAACACCAGCGCGATCATAGCGGAGGCGAGGCCCGCATAGTAGCTCACATAGGCGGTTGCGAACTCGGCGAGGTAGCGGCCGAAGGCGATGCCCGCGACCAGCCACAAGACCAGCGTTGCGACGATGCCGGGCAGGATTGCGAGGACCCGACGATGGCCGGCCGGCAGCCACTTATGCGCGACGAACAGCGCGACGGTGAGGACGACGACCGCGATGGCGATGCGGAAAAAGGTGAAGGTGCCCTCGAGCGGCTCCAGCCATGGCGCGTAGCGCAGCGCGGTGCGGAATATCAGCGGCCCCAACACGATGAGAAAGCCCAGCGCCAACAACCCCACCGCGGCCACCAGCACGTAGGCGATCGATTCGAGCCGCAACAGGATCCAGTGCCGCGTCTCCAGCACGCCATAGGCGCGGTTGAGACCGATCCGCAGGCTCTCGACCCCGCTCGAGGCGAAAAAAATGGCGAACAAGGCGCCGACCGTGAGCGCGCCGGTGTGCGTGGTGGTCAATACGTCATGAATTTCACGCGCGATCGGGAGCGCAACCTCCTCCGGCCAGGTCGCAAGCATCAGCTTCGCAACCTCATCGGGTAGATCGCTGGAGCCGAAAACGCCGGCGAGCGAGGTGAGCAAGATGAAGAATGGAAACATCGCCATCAGCGCGGAGAGCGCGATGTGGCTTGCGATCGCCCAACCGTCGTCGGCGAGGAAACGCCAATAGGCATCGAGGGCGATATTAAAAGCTCGTCGCATCGAAGCGTTCAACTCTGGCCGTTTGTGACGATTGCAAGTCAGCGCGGGTTATCCCAAGCGGTCAATGTCATTCCAAGTGGTCAACAATGCAGCAACGGCTGTGCAAAGTCGCGGCAAGCTACCCCCACATCTCTGCGGCGTTGCTTTTGTGCACTGCACGCGTAGTCTTGGGGGTCGGTCCTTGCAAGCTTAAGTGGATGCCGGTCCACGGAGCGCGCGCTGGAAGCCACCGCACGGAGTTCACCATGCTGGACCAAGCTCAACGCCGCGACGCCGGGGCTAAGCTGATCGCGCTTGCACGCGCGGCGACGCAGGCTGTCGGGGCGTTGCTCGCTGACGCAACGGTCGCGGTGCGCGAGCGTGTCACGATAGATCATCAAGTGGTCGACCGTCTGCTCGACCGCGAGCAACGCGCCACGCACGGCCTTGCCTGGCTCGCGACCTATGTCGAATCGGTGCGGCAGCTTGCGGCCTATGCCGAGCGGATGCATGCGGCCGGTACCTTGGGCGAGATCGAGGAACTGCTCGTCCAGATCGGGATCGGCGAATATCTCGCCCAGATTCAGGGCGGCATTCCCATGAGTCAGGGTGAGATCGTGCGTCCCGCCGATGTCGGGCTCGCCGCGGAGGCGGTCGCCGCGCGCATGGCGGGCCCACTGCAAGCGTTCGCCTCCGGCAACGTCGAGCGCCGCGCCCGTCTGATCGAGCTGATGCGCGCCCATCACGACGCCACCGTCGGTGACTGCGGGCTGGATGAGACGCTGGCGACGATCCGCGACGAGATGCGCAAGTTCGCCGACAGCGAGGTCGTACCACAGGCGCAGCAATGGCATCGCACCAACAGCTACATCCCCCTCGACGTCCTCGCGCAGATGTCCGAGCTCGGCGTGTTCGGCCTCACCATCCCGCAAGACTATGGCGGCCTGGGACTCGGCAAGGAGTCGATGTGCGTGGTCTCGGAGGAGCTCTCCCGTGGCTATATCGGGGTCGGCTCGCTTGGAACGCGTTCCGAGATCGCCGCCGAGCTGATCATCGGCGGTGGCACCGAGGAGCAGAAACGCCACTGGCTGCCGAAGCTCGCCGCGGGCGACGTGCTGCCCACCGCGGTGTTCACCGAGCCCAATACCGGATCCGATCTCGCCTCGCTCAAGACGCGCGCGGTGCGGGAGGGTGACGTCTACAAGGTCTACGGCAACAAAACCTGGATTACGCATCCCGTGCGCGCCGACCTGATGACGCTGCTCGTGCGCACCAATCCGAACGAGCCCGGCCATCGCGGGCTCTCCATGCTGCTGGCGGAGAAGCCGCGCGGCACGGACGACGATCCGTTTCCGGCCGCCGGCATGTCGGGCACCGAGATCGAGGTGCTCGGCTATCGCGGCATGAAGGAGTATGAGATCGCTTTCGACGGTTTCGAGGTGAAGGCGCAGAACCTGCTCGGCGGCGTCGAGGGGCTGGGCTTTCGGCAACTCATGCAGACCTTCGAATCGGCGCGCATCCAGACCGCGGCGCGCGCGATCGGCGTGGCGCAAGCGGCCATGGAGCAGGCCCTCGCCTACGCCCAGCAGCGCCAGCAGTTCGGCGAGCCGATCATCAATTTTCCCCGCGTCGCCGACAAGATCGTGATGATGGCGGTCGAGATCATGATCGCGCGCCAGCTCACTTATTTCGCGGCGCGGCAGAAGGATTCGGGCAAACGCTGCGATCTCGAGGCCGGCATGGCGAAGCTCCTGGCCGCCCGCGTCGCGTGGGCCAATGCCGATAACGCCGTGCAGGTCCACGGCGGCAACGGTTTCGCGCTCGAGTTTACGGTCTCGCGCATCCTTTGCGACGCCCGCATTCTCAGCATCTTCGAGGGCGCGGCGGAGATCCAAGCGCAGGTCATCGCACGGCGGCTGCTCGCAGCGAGCAACTGAATCGGCTCTGCGGCGTTTGCTCCACGGGCCAATACATGACGAGATGGCAACGACGTCCCGCGGGGGTATCGTTTGAGCCAAGAGGTATCGTATGCAAAAGCTCAAAATCCGGCAAGGCGACTGGGTCATCGTCTGCGACGGCAAGAAAGCATTGGTGCTGGAGAACGCCGGCGACGAAAAATTTCTTAACCTCAGGACCAAGGAGGTTCACGAGCATCCCGACCCGAAGACGCACGAGTTGGGAACCGATGCGCCGGGCCGCGCCTTCAGCTCCGTCGGAACCGAACGCAGCGCAGTGGAGCAGACCGATTGGCATGCGCAGGAGGAAGATAGGTTCCTGCGCAAGCTCGCCGATCGCCTTGACGCGGCGGTGAGCGCCGGGCAGGCCAAGTCACTGATCCTGATCGCCCCGCCGCGCGCGCTTGGCGTGCTACGCCAAACGTATTCCCACAATCTGCGCGCCGCGGTGCGCGCCGAGATCGACAAGGATTTCGTCAAGCTTCCCGTGCATGAGATCGAGAAGCATCTCGCGCGGTGAATAGGGGCGACGGGGGCTTCGCCGTTGCCCCATCTGCATTTGCGTTACCGCTACGCTGCCTTTGCCGGCTGCTTCAACAGCTTGTCGGCATTGCCAGACAGGATCGCCTCGCCATCCTTGCCGAGCGCGCGCAGGTCCTTGACGAAATCGCGCACCGCCGCGCGCTCGCGGATTTCCTGCGGGTAGTCGGTGGCAAAGACGATGCGTGCCACCGGGATTTCGATCAATGCGCCTCTCACCGCGCCCATGGCTCCGCAGAAGCCGGCGGTATCGAACACCATGTTGTGTTGCAGGTAATGGTCGAAATCCCGCTTTGGCTTCATGCCGTGGCGGGCGTTGTCCAGCGTCCCCCAGAACTCTTTGTCCTGGTAGGAGCGGATGCGGCCGAGCAGCGCGGAGAGTCCGCCGCCGAGATGCGACATGTGGATGGTCAGGGTCGGATGGCGGTCGAACACGCCGGAATTGATCAGCCGGATCGTCGCCATCACGAGGGAAAATTCGCGGCCGACCGAACGCGCCATGTCGTAACCGTCGAACTGCCGGGTCTGATTGAGCTTCAGCGCGGGGTGCACGAAAACGAACAAACCGAGCCTCGCGCATTCGGCCCAGAACGGCTCGAATTCGCCCGCATCGAGATAAAGGCCGTTTGTCTCCGAGGTGATTACCACGCCGGGAAAGCCGAGTTCGTGTTTGCAGCGCGCCAGCTCGCGCAAAGCCCCTGCGCCCCCGAGGGGATTGGCATGCGCGGCGCCGATGAAGCGGCCGGGATAATCGCGTTCCGCTTTCTTGGCGCTCTCGTTGCACAGGCGCGACTTGTCGAGATCTGCGCACATGCCGGCGGCGCTGGTGAGGAAGGCAACGTCGATGCCGGCCTCGTCCATCATGCGGATATGCTCGTCGAGGTCGAACAACATCCAATGCAGAATGAAGCTGGGTGCGCCATGCTCGTCGTAGGAGACGACCTTGCGCCGGCCGAGATCCTTCGGCATCAGTTCGCGCGGCGTGAAGTGGTGCTGGAAATCGACGATCATCGGACGGTGTCTCCTCTCCCGTGATCTGGTCGCTGCGCCGGTGGAGCGCGCTTCACCCGACTGCGCCGAGGTCCTCTAGGGCGCGCGCGACGGCAACGTCAAGCGGGGTGCGCGGGATGTCGCCGATCGCCGCCTCAAGCTTGCCGCCGTCGATGCGGTGCGGTTCGTTCCAGAGATACGCGATTTCGGATAACTCTCGAGAGAGCGGCACGATCGGCTGCAACGCGTGGATGAGCCACCACGTCATACGGTCGACTTGAAGCTTGCTTCCCGTCGCCGCGGCGATTGCGCTGGTGAATTCCCGGCCGGTGACGGCGTGGCCGGGAAAGCCGAAGCTCGCGAACGATGGGAGCGTCTCGCGAATGGCGGCAAGGCGGGGGAGGGTGGAAGCGAGATCGGGCAGATAGGCCCATTCGTGGAGCAGGTCGAGCGGCCCGGGATAGGTGAGGCGGCCGCGGCCGATCTCCTTGGTGAGCACGAGGTCGAACCACGAACCTCGTCCACCGCCATAAAAATCTCCCGCGCGCAGGATGACGATGCGGGCACCGCGCTCGGCCGCTTCCGCCATGCGATCTTCAATCGCCACTCGCAACTGTCCCTTCCGCGATGACGGCCGCACGGGGGTATTCTCGTCGATCACCGGCGGCAGCGGCGAGCCGTAATTGTAGAGATTGCCCGGGAACAAGAGCGTAGCGCCGGCGGTTTCCGCCGCGGTGATGGCGGAATAAGCGAGCGGCAGAGCCAGCCGTGACCAGTCCGTATAGGATGGGTTGAGCGCATGCAGAACGACATCGGCGCCGCGCGCCGCTTCGCCGACCGCGGCATGGTCGAGCGCGTGGACCTCGACGACCTCGGTGTCGGCCGGCGCGCGGGCCGCGCTGCCCGGCCGCACCAGGCTCGCCACGGTCCAGCCGGCGTCGCGGAACACCTCCGCCGCCGTGTGACCGAGCCGCCCGGCGGCGCCGAGCACCAGAACACGCGCACTCATGATCGTCGACGAGCGAGAGGAAAAAGCATTCGCGTTCATCCGGCAGGCGATGCGATGGTACGCGCCGTGATTGTGATTTCAAATCCCGCCGATCTGAACGCCCGACGAAGCAGATGTCGGCGGCAATTGAAAATCGGGGAATGGTGCCCCCATATCTTGAAGGTGATAAGAGATTGCCGATGACCGAGTTCTTGGTTTATGCCCTCGTTCCGATCGCGATCGGCGCCGTCGCGGTGGTGTTGTTGCTCGGACTGTCCAACATGGCGCGCGGCGGCTCGCCCCATCGCTCGCAGAAGCTGATGAGGCTTCGCGTGCTGCTGCAATTCATCGCGATCATCGTCATAATGCTGACCATCTGGGCGATCGGCAAATAGGGCGAGGCGATGGTCGTTCTCAACAGGATCTACACGCGCACCGGCGACGATGGCAGCACCGCGCTCGGCAGCGGCGCGCGGCGAAAGAAGTACGACCTGCGCGTCTCCGCCTATGGCACGCTGGACGAGGTCAACGCGGTGATCGGCATCGCGCGGCTCCACGCCGGTGGCGACCGAGCGCTCGATGCCATGCTGGCGCACATCCAAAACGATCTGTTCGACGTCGAGGCCGATCTCTGCCTGTCGGAAAAGGGGCCGGGCGGCGCGCGCATGACCGTCACCGACGCGCAGGTGGAGTGGCTGGAGCAGCGAATCGATGAGCTCAACGCCGATCTCGCGCCGCTGCGGTCCTTCATCCTGCCAGGCGGACGTCCGGCCGCCGCGTACCTTCACCTCGCCCGGACCGTCTGCCGCCGCGCCGAGCGGATGATGGTCGAGCTCAACGACAAGCCGGGCGAGGGCGTCACGCCGGCGGCGCTCAAATACGTCAACCGGCTCTCGGATTTTCTTTTCGTCGCGGGGAGGCACGCCAACGACAAGGGGGCATCCGACGTGCTGTGGCAGCCGGGACAGAATCGGTGATCGGGGAGACCTTGCATGGTCGTGCCGATCTACGACGACAATCCCTTCGTCCAGCCGGTGAAGCCGGTCGTCACCTGGTGCCTGATCGCTGCCAACCTCGCGATCTTCTTCTACGAGACCGGGGCGAGCCAGCTCGCGTTCGATCGGCTGATCGATACCTTCAGTTTGACGCCCGCGGCCTTCATCGGCGAAGTCGGCGCGCGGGGATGGGTGCCGGCGTTCGTCACCCTCGCCACCTACCAATTCTTCCATGCCGATATCGCGCACCTTCTCGGCAACAAGGTCTTCCTGTGGGTGTTCGGCGACGACGTCGAGCGGGCGCTCGGCCGCGCCCGCTATCTCGCTTTCTATTTCCTCTGCGGGGCCATCGGCGGGCTCGTGTTCGTGGCCAATGATCCCCATTCCACGATCGAGCTGATCGGCGCTTCGGGCGCGATCGCGGGCGTCGTGGTCGCTTATGTGATGCTGCGTCCCTGCGCCAAGATCACGGTGTTGCTCACCATCATTCCGCTGCGGATCAGCGCCTATTGGGTGGTCGGCCTGTTCGTGATCAGCCAATTGTGGAATCTGGGCGCATCGTCGAAGAGCGAGGTCGCCTATTGGTGCCATTTCGGCGGCCTGCTGGCGGGGGCTGCGTTGTTCCCATTGCTCAAGCCGCGGGCGGTCAAGCTGTTTCAATGCCTGCAGCCGGTGCCGGATACGGTGGTGCAGATCGGCCCTGTCTCTTATACACATTCTGACGCTGCCGACGACTGGCTCGTGGTGTTGTTGGAGGGGGTGGGGG